>NZ_JBHJUK010000022.1:0-85911 GCF_042266225.1 Kitasatospora sp. NPDC056181 | reverse complement strand
GGGCCCTCGTTGTCTTGGCGCCGCCCCGCCCCCCCGGCCCCCCGTATCGACCCCCCCCACCCACGCCACCCCCCCCGGGGCCGGCCCCCCCCCCAGGGGCCGGCACCTCCTGGTCCGGGGCCGTCACCACAGCAACGCCGGCGGGTGGACCCCCGACGCGAGGACCGGCATCGCCGGGATTGGCGAGTGGGCGGTGAGCGCGGAGCCGCCGCGCGGCGCGACCGTACGGGACACCCTTGGCCGGCGGTGTGACCAGGGCCATGTCGACCGTACGGGAACCAACGGAGGTGGCGGGCCGACTGGTGGGGCGTGAGTGCGATGTCGCCGGGTGGCCGGCCGTTGAGTGTGTTGGCGGGGTTCGCCCTGCTGTTGGTGGTGGTGTTCGGGGTCGCCTTCGCCGTGGGGCGGGCGGCCGGGCCGGTGTCGCCGGGGCTGACGCCCGGGAGCGGGGGCGGCGGGAAACCCGGGATGAGCGGGCACGACATGGGGGCGGGCCGGTGAGCGCGGTCGCGGACACCGAGGCCGGTGCGCTGGTCAGCACCGATCTCGCGGTCGGCGGGATGACCTGTGCGGCCTGCGTCGGCCGGGTGGAGAAACGGCTGGCGCGGATCGAGGGCGTCACGGCCGGCGTCAACCTGGCGACCGGGCGGGCGCGCGTGCTGCACCCGGCCGGGGTGGGCGTCGAGGAGCTGGTCGCGGCCGTCGAACGGGCCGGGTACACCGCCGAGTTGGCCGTGGCCGGGCAGGCCCCGGCGGACCGGGAGGAGGAGCCCGGGCAGCGGTGGCGGCTGCTGGTGACGGCGCTGCTGGCCGTCCCGGTGGTGGTGCTGTCAATGGTGCCGTCCCTGCAGTTCCCGGCCTGGCAGTGGGTCTGCTTCGGGCTGGCGGTGCCGGTGGTGACGTGGGGCTCGGCCGGGTTCCACCGGCGGGCGTGGCAGGGGCTGCGGCACGCCGCGGCGACCATGGACACGCTGGTCAGCCTGGGAGTGGTGGCGTCGTTCGGCTGGTCCGCGTACGCGCTGCTGTTCGGCGGGGCCGGGGCGATCGGCATGCGGATGCCGTTCTCGCTGACCGCGGACGGCGGCGGCGCGGCGCACGTCTACCTGGAGGCGGCCGTCGGGGTGCCGCTCTTCGTGCTGGCCGGGCGGCTGCTGGAGGGCCGGGTGCGACGGCGCAGCGGTTCGGCCCTGCGGGCGCTGGCCGAGCTGGGGGCGAAGGAGGTGTGCGTCCGCGACCCGGAGTCCGGCGAGGAGCGACTGCTGCCGATCGAACAGCTCCTGCCCGGACGGGAGTTCGTGGTGCGGCCGGGCGATCGGGTGGCCACCGACGGCGTGGTGGTCGAGGGCGGCTCCGCGCTCGACCTGAGCATGCTGACCGGCGAGAGCGTGCCCGTGGAGGTCGGCCCCGGGGACAGGGTGGCGGGCGCGACGGTCAACGTCGGCGGCGCGCTGGTGGTCCGGGCGACCGCGGTCGGCGCCGACACCCAGCTGGCCCGGATCACCGCGCTGGTCGCGGACGCCCAGGCGGGCAAGGCCCGGGCGCAGCGGCTGGCGGACGCGGTGGCCGGGGTGTTCGTGCCCTGCGTGCTGGCGGTGGCGGTCTGCGTGCTGGGCTTCTGGCTCGGCGCGGGGACCGACCCCCAGGCGGCGGTGACGGCGGCGGTCGCCGTCCTGGTGGTGGCCTGCCCGTGCGCGCTGGGCCTGGCCACGCCGACCGCGCTGCTGGCGGCGACCGGGCGGGGCGCCGAACTGGGCGTCCTGGTCCGTGGCCCGGAGGTGTTGGAGAGCCTGCGCAAAATCGACACCGTGGTACTGGACAAGACCGGCACGCTGACCACCGGACGGATGGAGCTCGCCGAACTGACCGCCGTGCCCGGGGTGGACGAGGACCAGGTGCTGCGGCTGGTGGGAGCCGTCGAGCACCGTTCGGAGCACCCCATCGGGAGGGCCGTCGTGGGGGCGGCCCGGGACCGGTGCGGCTCCGGGCCCCTCCCGGCGGTGGCCGGTTTCACGGCCACCGCCGGAGTCGGGGTGTCCGGCACGGTCGAGGGCCGGCTGGTGCGGGTGCTCCGGCCGGACGACGCCACGGCGCCGCTGCCGGCCGCGCTGGCCCAGGCACTGGCGCGCGCCGGGGAGGCCGGGCGGACGCCCGTGGTGGCGGAGCTGGACGGACGGCCGGTCGCCGTCCTCGCAGTCGGCGACACCCTGCGCTCCGGCAGCTGGCGGGCGGTCCACCGGCTGCGCGGGATGGGCCTGGAGCCGGTCCTGCTGACCGGGGACGGCCCCGGCGCGGCCCGGGCGGTCGCCGGCGAGCTGGGCATCGAGCAGGTGCACGCCTCGGCCTCGCCCGAGCGCAAGGCCGAGGTGGTCGCCGGGCTGAGGGCCGCGGGGCGGACGACGGCGGTGGTCGGTGACGGCGTCAACGACGCGGTCGCACTCGCCTCCGCCGACCTCGGGGTGGCGCTGGCCTCCGGCAGTGACGCCGCGATCGGCGCCGCCGGGCTGACCCTGGTCCGCGGCGACATCGAGGCGGTGGTGGACGCCGTGCGGCTGGCCCGACGGACCCTGGCCACGATCCGGGTCAACCTGCTGTGGGCGTTCGGGTACAACGTGGTGCTGATCCCGCTGGCGGCGGTCGGCGTGCTGAACCCGATGCTGGCGGCGGTGGCGATGTCGCTCAGCTCGCTGCTGGTGGTGGGGAACAGCCTGCGGCTGCGCACCTGGCAGCCGGGGCGGGGTGGCCGGGGTGGCTCGGGCGGGCCGGGTCGCTCGGGTAGCCAGGGTCGCTCGGGCGCCCGGGGTCCTGGTGGCAGGGCCGGGCACGGGCGGCGGCCGGGGGCGGGCCGGTGAGGGCGCTGTTGTCCGGCCGGGCGTCGGAGCGGGTCCGGGCGTCGGAGCGGATCCGGGCGGTCGGACCGCCGGTCGCGGCGGCCGGGGTGGCGCTGGCGCTGCTCTCCGGCTGGACGGCGGCCGGAGGCGCCGGGCGGCAGCACCCGGTGGAGGCCGGACCGGGGTGGCTGCTGCTGCCGACGGCCGGCGGATCGACCGCCACCGCGGCGTTCTTCACGATTCGCAACCCGGGCGATGTGCCCGACGAACTGACCGGTGCCAGCTGGGAGTTCGGCGGGCGCATCACACTCAAGCGACACCGGCACCAGGGCGCGTCCGGCCGCTGGGAGCCGGTCGCGGCGCTGCCGGTGCCGGAGCGCGGCGAGCTGGCGATGTCACCGGAGGACGCGGACCTGATGATCACCAGTCCGCCGGCACTGCGGGCCGGGCAGTGGGTGGAGTTCACCCTGAGCTTCCGTCACAGCCCCGACCTGAAGGTGCGGGCCGAGGTCGTCCCGCCGGGCGGCAGGCGCAGCGGCTGAGCCGGGGGCGGGCACAGCGCCTGGGCGGGACGGGCACAGCGGCCCACCGGCCGGGCACGCCCGGGTAGCCCGAGCCCCCCGGGTGGCCGAAGACGGCCGGGCAGCAGAGCACGGCTGAGCGGCCGGGCCCCTCACGAGGCCCGGCCGCTCAGCCGTGGGCGCCGGGGACCCGGCGGTCCGCTCAGTCGTGCGGGACCACCGCCACCGGCGCGTACGCGTGGTGGATCACCGCATGCGCCACCCGGCCGAGCCTCGCGCCCAGGTCGTGCGGACGGCGCCGCCGGCCGACCACTACCAGGTCGGCCGTCGCGGAGGCCTCGACCAGCGCGCGGGCGGCGCCGAGCCGCACCTCCTCGACCACCTCCGTCTCGGGGTGACGCTCGCGCCACCCGGCGAGGGCGAGGGCGAGTCCCTTGGCCTCCAGCGCCTCGATCTCGCCCAGGTCGGCCTGCGACGGGATGAAGCCCACGGTTGCGAACGCCGGCGGCAGGTCCCAGCCGTGGACGGCCCGGAGCCTGGCGCCGCGCAGTCCGGCCTCCCGGAAGGCGAAGGCGAGCACGGAGTCGTCCGGATCCTGGGTGTCGATGCCGACGAGGACCTCCCCGCACTCGCCGGGCACCCTCTCGGGGCGCTCCCGCACCGGCCGGACCAGCACCACCGGCGCGGCACTGCGGGCGGCGGTCGCCATGCTGACCGAACCGACCAGCAGCTCGGCGAAGCCGCCGAGGCCGCGCGAGCCGAGCACCAGCAGACCGGCGTTCCCGGCGGCGCCCACCAGGCCGTCCACCGCGGCGTCGAGGATCACGTCGGTGTTCACGGACAGGCCGGGGTGGCGGTCGCGCACGGCCGCCGCGGTGTCGTCCAGCATCCGCCGGGCGACGGCGGGCGGCGAGTCCTCCTCGACGAAGGCGGACCGGCCGTCGGTCAGCCACGGCCAGGCGTGCACCAGGCGCAGCGGGGCGCCGCGGCGGACCGCCTCCTCGGCAGCCCAGTGGGCGGCTGCGGTGCTCTCGGACGAGCCGTCGACTCCGACCAGAACGGGGGGCGTCATGAGGGGATTCCTTCCGCTGCGGGCCACCAGGGCCGGGCGGCGCGTCCTGACGCACCGTCCGACACCTCTACTCTGGCCGCCGGGGCGGGGTGCGGCCCAGTGCCGCAGGGCCCCCGGCGGCAGGGTCGTTGGTCCCGTGCGGCGCGGGCGGCAGCGGCTCGCCGGGCGTACCCCGCCCTACCGGCCGGGTGGGCACGGGCACTACCGTGAATCCGACAATCCTCCTGGTCGGGCGACCCGGGGGCAGTCCGGACACCAACGGGGCAGAGTGACGAGGAGGACGCCGGTGGGCGGCGCGGACGGTACGCGGGCGGACACGGACGGCACGCGGACGGACACCGGCGCTCCGGCGGGGCCCGGCTGCCCCGCAGCCGACGGCACCGGCCCTGCCCGGAGCACCGGCCAACCCCCGGACACCGGCCACACCCCGGACACCGGCCACACCCCGCGCACCGGCCGCAACCCGGACACCGGCCGTACCCCGGGGACCGGCAGGGCGGACGGCGGCGCCGCGCGGATGCCGCAGCTGCGCCTCGACGAGCTGCTGGAGGAGCTCCAGTGGCGGATCGACGCGGCACGCGGCACCCGGGACCGGGTGCACAGCCTGCTGGAGGCGGTGCTGGCGGTCGGCCGGGAGCTGGACCTCGCCCAGGCGCTGCACCGGATCGTCGAGGCCGCCGCCGACCTGGTCGACGCCCGCTACGCCGCGCTCGGTGTGATCGGCTCGGACGGGCACACGCTCTCGCAGTTCCTGACGGTCGGTCTGACGCCGGAGGAGATCACGGCGATCGGGCCGCTGCCGTCGGGGCGCGGCATCCTGGGCGAGCTGATCAGCCACCCGCAGCCGCTGCGCTGCCCGGTGCTGTCCGAGCACCCGGCGTCCGTCGGCTTCCCGGCCAACCACCCGCCGATGCACACCTTCCTCGGGGTGCCGGTGCGGGTGCGCGGCGAGGTGTTCGGCAACCTGTACCTCACCGACAAGCGCGGCGGGCTGGACTTCGACGCCGACGACGAGGCGGTCATCGCCACGCTCGCGGTCGCGGCCGGGGTGGCCATCGACAACGCCCGCCTGTACGAGGAGGCGCAGCGGCGCCAGCGCTGGCTCCGGGCGAGCGCGGAGATCACCCGCAGCCTGCTGTCGGGCGCGCCGCGGCTGGAGGTGGTGGAGCTGATCGCCAGCCGGGCGCGGGAGATCGCCGGGGCCGAGCTGGCCGACGTCTCGGTCGCCGTGGCCGGGCCCGACGAGCGGGCCGAGGAGCTGACGGTGGAGGTGGCGCTGGGCGGCGACCCGGGCGTCCGGCTCGGGGTGACGGTGCCGGTGGACGGCACGCTCTCCGGCGCCGCGTACGCCTGCGGCTCGCCGGTGACCAGTGACGGGCTGGCCGGCGACGCCCGGTTCCCGGCCGGGCCGCCCGGGCGGTTCGACGGCCTCGGGCCGGCGGTGGCGGTGCCGCTGGGTACCGGCGCGGGGTTCGGCCGGGGAGTGCTGCTGCTGGCCCGGGCGATCGGGCGGCCACCGTTCACGGCGGAGGAGACGGGCCCGCTGCTGGGCTTCGCCGACCAGGCCGCGCTCGCCCTGGAGCTGGCCGAACGACGGCGTGACGCCGAGCAGTTGGCGCTGCTGGAGGACCGCGACCGGATCGCCCGGGACTTGCACGACCTGGCCATCCAGCGGCTCTTCGCCACCGGAATGACCCTGCAGAGCGCGGGCCGGCTGATCGAGAGCCCGGGCGCGGCGGACCGGGTCGGCCGGGCGGTCGCCGACCTGGACGAGACGATCAAGATCATCCGCTCGACCATCTTCGGGCTGCGCGCCCACAACGAGCCGGACCGGGGCCTGCGGGCCCACGCGACCCGGATCGTCGGCGAGGCACGGACGACGCTGGGCTTCGCGCCGCGGCTCGCCATGGAGGGGCTGCTCGACACCGACGTGCCGCAGGAACTGGCCGACCACGTGCTGGCCGTCCTCGGTGAGGCGCTCAGCAACGCGGCCCGGCACGCCCGGGCGGGCCGGGTCGAGGTGGACCTCCGGGTGGCCGACGACCGGGTGCGGCTCACCGTCACGGACGACGGGGTCGGGGTGCCGGAGGGCGGGCGGCGCAGCGGCCTGCGCAACCTCGCCGAGCGGGCGGAGAGGGCGGGCGGCGACTTCGAGCTCCGGGCGGGCGAGGACGGCGGCACCCGGTTGGTGTGGTCGGCACCGCTGGGCCCGCGGTAGTGCCGCAGTAGTGCCGCGGTAGTGCCGTCCGGCGGTGGCGGCGACGATCCGTCGGACCGGCCGTCGACAGCACCGGCCGGCCGTGGCGCGCGGGGCGTACTCCCGCCCCGCGTGCCACCGCCGTGAGCCGGGTCGGGCCGTACCCGGCGGGTCGTGCCCGGCGATCAGCCCGGATCGGCCCGGCCGGGCAGGGGCGACCGGTCAGGCCCGGCCGGCCCTGCACGGCCGACCGGGCCCGGCGGGTCAGATGCGGGTGTCCTCCACGACGGGGACGAGGTCGCGGGGCGCCGCGCCGCCCTGCCGCCCGTCGTCGGCCCCCTGCGAGGTCAGCGTGCGGGGCGCGGCGGCGGGGGCGGGCTGCTTGCCGCAGAAGGCGGGCTCCAGCGCGTTCATCAGGCCCTGGGTCACGGTGCCGTTGTTGGAGGCGTTGGCGAAGACGACGACACTGCGGCGGCCGTCCGGGGTCGTGAACGACTGGGTCTGGAAGCCCTGGACGATCCCGCCGTGGCCGAACACGTTGCCGCAGGACAGCGCGATCTGCCGCAGCCCCAGCCCGTAGCTGACCTTGGCGGTGGGGGTGGGCAGCACGCTGGTCATCTGCTTCAGCGAGTCGTCCGAGACCAGCCCGCCGGCGCTGCCGGCCATCAGCGTGGTGAGGAAGCGGTCCATGTCACGGGCGGAGGACACGACCGCGCCGGCGCTCCATACCCAGGAGCCGGTCTGCTCGGTGGAGTCCAGCAGCGGCTTGGAGCGGTCGTCGTTGGTCAGGTAGCCGGTGACGTGCCGCCCCTCGATCCCCTCCGCCGGCACCTCGAAGGACGTCCGGCTCAGGGCCAACGGGTCGATGACCTCGTCGCGCAGCACGTCGGCGTACGGGCGGCCGGTGATGTGCTCCACCGCCAGGCCCATCAGCACGAAGTCGGTGTTCGAGTACGAGTAGCGCGATCCCGGCGTGTACTGCACACCGTGCGCGACCGACATCGACACCAGCTTCGCGGGGTCGTAGACGTTGTGGCGGATGCGCGCCTCGAAGGCGCTGGTGGTCTCCTCCCCGGCCTGCTCCAGGAGGTCGTTGGTGTGGTCGTAGATGCCGGCGCGGTGCTCCATCACCTGGCGGCCGGTCATCGTCCAGCCCTCGGGCAGCGTGCCGGCCGGGAGGTAGTCGCGCAGCGGCTTGTCCAGGTCGATCCTGCCCTGCTCGACGAGCTGCATGACCAGCACCGCGGTGAACATCTTGCTGTTGCTGCCGACCCGGAACCGCCAGTCGGCGTTCATCGGCGTCCCGTCCAGATCGGCCTTGCCGACCGTCAGCGAGACCTTGCCCTCGGCCGCGCCGTGATCCCTGATCACCGCGAACGCACCCGGCGCTCCCGCGTTCACCGCGGCCTGCAGCGCCGCACGCACCCCGGCGGTGTCCGGCACTGCCGCGGTCGCCGCCGCCGGCGCCGCCACCGCACCCGTCGCTCCCGTGGCCACGACCACCACACCGGCCGCGGCCACGGCCAGCGAACGCAGGATTCCAACCCGTGCCATCAGAAACCACCCTGACATCTCGTCACCTGGAAGATCAGATCCCGGCGGGACCAAGATCCAATATCCCGGATGGGGGGTCGTCCGACAAAACAGGCCCGGCCGTGACTGCCCCTAAGGGCAGACCGACGGCCGACCGCCGGACCGGGACGGGCGGCGGCGGCCCGGTCCGGTCCGGCGGGTTCAGCCGCGCAGGCCTCCGGGCGTCCGCAGTCGGGCCGGCTGCGCGGCCTCGCCGGCCCGGCGCACCTCGGTGGCGATCAGTGCGGCCTGGACGCGCCGCTCCACCCCCAGCTTGGCCAGCAGCCGCGAGACGTGGTTCTTCACCGTCTTCTCGGCGAGGTAGAGCCGCTCGCCGATCTGGCGATTGGTCAGCCCCTCGCCGATCAGCGCCAGCACCTCCTGCTCGCGCACGGTCAGCTCCGGCCCGTGCGAGGCCGGCTGCGCCGGTCCGGCGTCGTTGCGCAGCCGGTTGAGCAGGCGCGTCGCGGCGCCGGGATCGAGCATCGAGCGGCCGGAGGCGACGGTGCGCACGGCCGCGACCAGGTCGGTGCCGCTGATCTGCTTGAGGACGTACCCGGCGGCGCCGGCCATCACGGCGTCGAGCAGCGCCTCCTCGTCGTCGAAGGAGGTGAGCATCAGACAGGCGAGGTCGGGCATGCGGGAACGCAGTTCGCGGCAGACGGCCACGCCGTCACCGTCGCCGAGCCGCACGTCCAGGACGGCGACGTCGGGGCGCAGCGCGGGCACCCTGACGAGAGCCTGCTCCGCGGTGGCCGCCTCGCCGATCACCTCCAGGTCCGGCTCGCCGTCCAGCAGGTCGTGGACTCCCCGGCGCACCACCTCGTGGTCGTCCAGCAGGAACACCCTGACCGGTGCGGGCTCCCCGGTGCCGGTCGTCTCGCTCGCCATCGTGCGGCTCCGCCTTCCTCGTCCGCGGCACGCACCAGCTGCGGGCCCTCCGCATCATCCCCGACCGGGCCGCGCCGCCCCAGGGCCCAAGGACCCCATTCGGCCCGGGGACCGACGACCGGGGACCGGTGCTGGGGCTGGGGCTGGGGCTAGGGCTGGGGCTAGGGCTGGCGACCTGATGCATCCGCACGTCCCGGCGCGCCGCCGTCCGGCGGTGTTCAGGAGTGGTGGCGGCGCACGTTGCCCACGCCGATCAGCAGGAAGGCCGCGCAGACCACGGCCGCGCTGCCCGCCGCGGTGGCGAGGCGCGGTGCGAGCGGGCCGCCGCCGGACAGCAGGATGGAGACGGCGCCGAGCGAGGAGACCGCGAGGCCGACGAGCAGCCAGCCCAGCAGCACGCGGGCGCCGGGCCCCCGGCCGGGGCGCGGGATGCGCGGTGCGGGGCCGGCGTCGAGCATCGCCCAGCGGAGGCCGTCCTCGCGCAGCTCGGCGCGGCGCTGCCGGTGGGCGCGGATCCGCAGGATGACGCCGGCCACCAGGCCCGCCAGGGCGAGCCGGGCGGCGGGCTCCCACCCCGGCACCACCAGCAGGAGTCCGCCGGCCATGGCCAGGGCGGCCCACCAGAGGACGCAGGCCGCGGCGGCGGTGCGGGCGGACCGGGGGCGGTCGTCACCCGCCTGGAGGTCGGCGATGGCGGGCAGGTACCAGACGCAGCCGGACGCGGTCACGGCGGCGGTGCCGATCGCCAGAACGGTGTGGTGCATGGTGGGCACTCCTCAGCCGGTGGGTTCGACTCCGGGGAGGGACGCTCCCCGGGGGCCGTCCCCGCCCGCCCGGGGGCATCGGTGCGGGCGGGGACGGCGTTCGGGGCCGTCGGTCAGTCCGACGGTGTCTTCAGTGCCCGGCGGCGCGGCGCCGGGACGTCGTAGTTCGCGGGGACCACGC
Source organism: Kitasatospora sp. NPDC056181 (assembly GCF_042266225.1). Taxonomy (NCBI): domain Bacteria; kingdom Bacillati; phylum Actinomycetota; class Actinomycetes; order Kitasatosporales; family Streptomycetaceae; genus Kitasatospora; species Kitasatospora sp. NPDC056181. The sequence continues at coordinate 75,885 of NZ_JBHJUK010000022.1, read as the reverse complement.
CGGCCAGGTGCTTCGCCGGCTCGCCGTTGTTCTCCAGGTGGTCGCGGGCGGCGATCTCCGGGTGGTGCAGGTCGAAGGCCGGGGACTCGGAACGGATGCGCGGCAGGGTGACGAAGTTGTGCCGCGGCGGCGGGCAGGAGGTGGCCCACTCCAGCGAACGGCCGTATCCCCAGGGGTCGTCCACGGTGACCTTCTCGCCGTACTTGGCGGTCTTCCAGACGTTGTAGAGGAACGGCAGGATCGACAGGCCCAGCAGGAACGAGCCGAGGGTGGAGACCGTGTTGAGGGCGGTGAAGCCGTCCGAGGCCAGGTAGTCGGCGTAGCGGCGCGGCATGCCCTCGGCGCCCAGCCAGTGCTGGACCAGGAAGGTGGTGTGGAAGCCGATGGTGAGCGTCCAGAAGCTGATCCGCCCGAGCCGCTCGTCCAGCATCTTCCCGGTCATCTTGGGCCACCAGAAGTGGAAGCCCGCCATCATCGCGTACACCACGGTTCCGAACAGCGTGTAGTGGAAGTGCGCGACGACGAAGTACGAGTCGGAGACGTGGAAGTCGATCGGCGGCGCGGCCAGCAGCACGCCCGTCAGGCCGCCGAACAGGAAGGTGACGAGGAAGCCGACGGTCCAGAGCATCGGGGTCTCGAAGCTCAGCGAGCCCTTCCACATCGTCCCGACCCAGTTGAAGAACTTGACGCCGGTCGGCACGGCGATCAGGAAGGTCATGAAGGAGAAGAAGGGCAGCAGTACCTGGCCCGTCACGTACATGTGGTGCGCCCAGACCGTGACCGAGAGGCCCGCGATGGCGACGGTGGCGGCGATCAGGCCCGCGTAGCCGAACATCGGCTTGCGGGAGAAGACCGGGATGACCTCCGACACGATCCCGAAGAACGGCAGGGCGAGGATGTACACCTCGGGATGGCCGAAGAACCAGAACAGGTGCTGCCAGAGCATCGCGCCGCCGTTGGCCGGGTCGAAGACGTGCGAGCCGAACTTGCGGTCGCACTCCAGCGCCAGCAGCGCGGCGGCGAGCACCGGGAAGACCATCAGGACGAGGACCGCGGTCAGCAGCACGTTCCAGCAGAAGATGGACATCCGGAACATGGTCAGGCCCGGGGCGCGCATGCAGATGATCGTGGTGATGAAGTTGACCGCACCGAGGATGCTGCCGAAGCCGGAGAGCGTGACGCCCATGATCCACATGTCGGCGCCCACGCCGGGCGAGTGGATCGCGTCGGAGAGCGGCGCGTAGAGGAACCAGCCGAAGTCGGCGGCGCCCTGCGGGGTGGCGAAGCCGGCCGCGGCGATCAGCGAGCCGAACATGAACAGCCAGTAGGCCAGCATGTTCAGCCGCGGGAAGGCGACGTCCGGGGCGCCGATCTGGAGCGGCATGATCCAGTTGGCGAAGCCCGTGAACAGCGGCATCGCGAAGAGCAGCAGCATCACCGAACCGTGCATGGTGAAGGCCTGGTTGAACTGCTCGTTGGAGAGGATCTGCGTCCCCGGCCGGGCGAGTTCGGCGCGCATGACCAGCGCGAGGACGCCGCCGATCAGGAAGAACCCGAACGCCGACACCAGGTACATCGAGCCGATCGTCTTGTGGTCGGTGGTCGTCAGCAACCTCACCAGGGCGGATCCGGGCCGACGGACCGGTCCCCCTCCCGGCCGTGCTGCGGACGGCTGCGGCGCGCTGTCGCCCCTTGCCTCTATGGCACTCAAGGACGCACTCCTTCGAAAACCTCTGCGGATGGTGGCGATCCATGATCGAAGCTCGGAACCGCCGCGCCCCAGGGCCGTTGGACCCAGCCGTCCCGGGCCGGTGGGCCTCCCTCCGGGGCCGCCGACCGGGACTTCCGCCACGGCGCCGACCGCGCCGGCCGCCCATACCCACGACGCGCACCACACGCACGCGCCCCACCGCTCCACCGTCCCGCCGCTTCACCGCTTCACCGCTCCACCGCCCCGCCCCGCCCCGCCCCGCCCCGCCCCGCCGCACCGCCGCACCGCCGCCGGGCATGCCGAAACACCGGTGCCGGCCGGGGAGTCGGTACGCACTCCCCCGCCGGCACCGGTGCTGTCCCGGACCGCTACGCGACGCCGGGCGGGTCCTCGGTGAGCCGGTAGCCGGTGACCAGGTCGGGCCGGATCGCCACCGTGTGGTCCATCGCGGACGCCACCCACGGGCTCAACAGCGCACGGTAGCGTGCGAGTTGCCCGGGATCGGTGACCGGCCGGGCGTAGCCGGTGACGACCACGCTCCAGCCCAGACGGGTCAACGGGTCGATGGCGTCCGCCTCGTAGGCGACCACGACACCGGCCGCGTCCGCCCCCAGCGCCTCCATGGTCAGCGCCGCGCCGTCGTGGGTGCGGATCACGATCTCGTCGTCGACGAGCAGGTGGTTGACGGGCCTGATGGCCGGCAGCGCCCGTGCGGTGAACACGATCCGCCCGAACGGTGCGCCGCCCAACAGCCGTAGTGCCTCTGCGCGTTCGACCGGCACCAGGTGGCGCGGCGGCACCTCGGCGGCCAGCAGCAGTCCGGCCCGCCCGGCCTCGCCGCTCACGGGGTGGCCGCTATCAGGCCGAGCCCGCCGTCGTGGCGCCGGTAGAGCACGCGCCCGCGCCGGGTGCCGGGCTGGGCGAAGAAGAGGAACGGGAGGTCCGCCCCGGAGAGCCGCTCCACCGCCCGCTCCTCCGTCAACTCCGGTGCGCCACAGGGGCTCACCGTGAGCGGGACGGCCGGCCTTGTCGGTGGGGCGGCGGCCGTCGTGCGGGCCAGCCGGTAGCCGGTGGGGCCGACCCGGTAGACGACCGCGTCGGTCTCGGTGGCCGGGTCGGTGAACAGGTGGATGTCGAAGTCCATCGCGTCCATGGTCCGGGCCGCCGCGTCCGGCGAACACCACACCAGGGCGGCGCGCTTGCGGCGGACGATCCGCTCCGGCCGTGCGCCGTACGGCACTTCGGTGCAGGGGTCGGCCCCGAGCAGCCCCGCGCCGGCCCGTACGAGCCCGCGTCCGCTCCGGGGCGCGACCTGCCCGGTGACGCCGGCGAACGGCCCCCGGGCACGCGTCCGGCGGGACCAGGGCCGGGGCGCCCAGCCGGAGGCGGCGGTGGCGATCCGGCCGCGCAGGCCGTCCGCCAGCCGGTCCAGCGCCTCGCCGAGGTCGGCGGCGCTCTCCTGGACCCTGATCCGCCGGCCGTCCACCTCGGCGTTGACCTGTGCCAGCACCGTCGCCGCGCCCGCGGCGCCGGTCGCTCCCCCCGTGCCGACCGCTCCCCCCGTGCCGACCGCGCCCACCCGAACCCGCAGCGCCTCCACCAAGGCGTCGGCCCCGTTCACCACGGCCGCGATCCGGGCCCTGGCGTCGGCCGCCACGCCTCCCGGCATCCCCTCGCACACCTGCACCGTGATCAACTCACCCATCTCCGGCCTCTCCCGTCCCGCCACTCGGACTTCCGTACTTTCACGTCCTGCCACGTCTGCCCCCGGCGCGCCCGGCGCACACACCGGCGCGCGATCACGATCCCTCCGCCGCTCCGAACCGGACAAGGGCCGAACGGCCCCATGACCCCCGGCCGCCCTGTCCTGCCCCGCCCCGTGAGCGGTGTGCGAGGATCGGATCATGCCTGCTCTCGACAACCAGTCGGACTACTGGAACTCCACCGGCACGGCGAAGACCTTCGGGCACCCGCTCCACCCGGAGTGGCTGGCGCGGCTCGACCGTGCGGCGGCCGTCCTCGACTACGGCTGCGGCTACGGCCGGCTCGCCGGAGAACTGGCCGTACTCGGCTTCACCGACGTCGAGGGCGTGGACATCGCGCCCGAGCTCGTCGCCCGCGCCCGGGCCGAGCAGCCCGCCGCCCGGTTCACCGTGCTGACCGACCCGCCCCGGCTGGCCCACCCCGACGGCACCCTCGACGCGGCGCTGCTGTTCGCCGTCCTCACCTGTGTGCCGGGCGACGACGGGCAGCGTGAACTGGTCGCCGAACTGCACCGGGTACTGCGGCCGGGCGGCCTGCTCTACGTCAGCGACCTCTGCCTCCAGCCCGACGCCCGCAACCGCGACCGGTACGCGGAGTTCGCCGAACGGTACGGCCGGTACGGGGTGTTCGAGACCGGTGACGGCGCGGTCTGCCGCCACCACACCCGGGAGTGGCTGGACGAACTGCTCGGCGCGTTCGAACCGGTCGCCGAGCGCGAGCTGCCGGTGCGCACCATGAACGGCCGGCCCGCGGTGGCCACCCAGCTGCTGGTCGCCAGGCGCTGAACCTCCCGCGCCCCGGAACCGCCGTGCGGTCCCGGGGCGCGGGCCGGCCGTGGGCGCGCGGGCCGCCGTCCACGGCGAGCGCGGCGGGCGTCAGGAGACCGGCGACAGGTGCAACCGCTGCGGCGCAGCCTTCAGGTGCGCGGAGAGGTCCGGAAGCGGTGGCGCGTCCCCCACGGTGAACCACACCAGGACGTCCTCGCCCGTCCGCACGGGCAGGGCGGGGAAGTCGTTCTCCGCGTGCTCGGTGCGGTGAAGGGCGAGCGGCGGCGTCCCGGCGACGGCCTCCGGGCGCAGCCGCCGCTCGACGTGGCCGGCGAAGGCGGTGGTGTCCCACGGGTGGCAGACGGTCGCGACGACCTGCCCGGCACCGTCCGGAACGGTGAAGCCCGGACCGCGCAGCAGCAGGACGTCGTCCGAGTCCAGCATGGTGGCGTTGGCCGCGTCGCGGTGGGCCTGCCAGACCGGGCCGTAGTAGAAGGCCCGCAGCGCCCTCGCCCGTTCCGTCATGTCCGGAAAGCTTCGCAGCCAGACGAAGCGGTCCGGGTCGTCGAGGTCCCGGAACCGGCCGCCGACGGTGATGCCGGCGGCCTCCTGACCGGTCACGAACTCCCGCTCGAAGAGCTCGATCAGGGTGTCGCGGGCGCCCGGGCGCAGGGTGTACTGCCGGAGTTCGACGATGGTCACGAGGCGTCCTCGGACCGGGTCCGGGTCAGCTCCATGACCCAGTTGAGCTCCCAGCTCCGCCCGCCGTCCGCCGAGAACTCCTGCTCCCAGCGAGCCGAGTCGGCGGTCAGCCGCCACCAGACGAAGTGGACGCGGATCGGCAGGCCGCGGTAGGTGTCCTCGCCGTGGAAGTCGCCACGGTCGCCGGTGAAGCCGCCGACGACGGGCGGGTCGAGCCGGCCGGTGCGGCTGTCGGCCCAGTGGATGGACCACTCCTTCCGTTCCCGGTCGAAGAGGCGGAGGGTCACGCCCTGGCGCCCCAGGGTCGGAAAGGTGATCTCGTCGATGTTGCCGTTCCCGCCGAACAGCGGGCGGACGACGGCGTGGCCGGGGAACTCCTCCCAGCTGTCGCCGCCGGTCAGAGGCCCGGTCAGCCTGCGGTTGGCCACGTCCCAGGAGCCGTGAAGGAAGTCGAAGTCGTTCATGGCCCGGAGGCTAGGGCCGGTCCACTGCCACCTCCTGTCAGTGGATACTGGGAGCCGTGCGCGCCGGCCGACTGATCTCGTTGCTCCTGCTCCTGCAGAACCGGGGGCGGATGACCGCCCATCAGCTCGCCGACGAGCTGGAGGTCTCGGTCCGGACGGTCTACCGGGACGTCGAGGCGCTCGCGGCGGCGGGCATCCCGCTGTACGGGGACGCCGGGCACGGCGGCGGCTACCGGCTGCTCGACGGCTACCGCACCCGACTCACGGGGCTGACGGCCGAGGAGGCGCAGGCGGTCTTCCTGACCGGGCTGCCGGGCCCGGCGGCCGAGCTGGGCCTCGGCGAGCAGCTGGTGGCCGCCCAGCTCAAGCTGCGGGCCGCCCTCCCGGCGGAGCTGCGGGAGCAGGCGGAGCGGATCCAGCAGCGCTTCCACCTCGACGCGCCCGGCTGGTACGGGAAGGCGGACGACACCCGGCACCTCGCGGCCGTGGCCGCCGCCGTCTGGGGCCGGCACGCGGTGTGGGTGCGCTACCGGCGGTGGACGGCGCCCACCGAGGTCGAACGGCGGCTGGAGCCGTACGGGCTGGTCCTCAAGGCCGGCCGCTGGTACCTGGTCGCCGCCGCGGACGGCGGCGACGCGCGCACCTACCGGGTCGACCAGATCGTCGAACTGCGCTCCCTGGAGGAGCAGTTCGAGCCACCGGCGGGCTTCGACCTGGCGGCCCACTGGCGGGACCGGCTCGCCGACTTCCACGCGCGGCTGCACACCGCGGAGGCGGTGGTCCGGCTGTCGCCGCGCGGCACCGCCCGGGTCCGCGAGCAGCTGGGCCACGCGGCCGGGCAGGCGGTCGCGGCCGGCGGGGTGGTGGAGGCGGACGGCTGGACCAGGGCGGCCGTGCCGATCGAGTCGGTCGACCACGCCCACGGCGAGTTCCTGAAACTGGGCGCCGACGTGGAGGTCCTGGAACCGCCCGCCCTGCGGGCCCGCCTCGCGGCGACCGTCCGCGAGCTCGCCGACCGGTACGGGGCCCAGGCCCTGCCCGGGGCCCCGCGCGAGGCGGGGGCCGACGGTGAGGGCGACCTCGCGGGCGGCGGCCGGCCCTGAACGCCTCCGGCGAGGGTGCGGCGCCCCCTGCGTGCCGCCCGGACCGGCCCGCGCGTTCAGGGGCGCTCAGGGCGTCGGGGCCTCAGGACGTCAGGGCCGCTGGGCGTCAGGACCTCAGGACGTCACGGTGTCACGGCGTCACGGCGTCAGGCGCGCGATCTCGCCGATCTCCAGCGCCGCGTACACGGAACCGTCCGGCCCGACGGCGATGCCGTGCGGCTCCGCGCCCGCGACCGGCAGCTCGTACCCCTGGTAGCCGCCGTCCGGGGTGAGCGAGCCGATCCGGTTGCCGCCCCACTCCGTGAACCAGAGGCGCCCGTCCGGGCCGGCCGCGACGGCGTGCGGGCGGGCGGCCCGGTCGGGCAGCGGGTACTCGGCCGCCGTGCCGTCGACGGCGACCCTCGCGACCTGGCCGGCGCCGATCTCGACGCACCAGAGCGCGCCGTCGCCGCCCGCGGCGATGCCGACGGGCGCGGCCCCCTCGGTGGGCAGCGGATGCACCGTGATCCGCCCGTCGACGGTGATCCGGCCGACGGCGTGGGCCTGGTTGAGCGTGAACCAGAGCGCGCCGTCCGGCCCCGCGGTGATCATCGACGGGAAGGCGCCGTCCACCGGCAGCGGGTACTCCGTCACCTCGCCGTCCACGGTGATCCGCCCGATCCGACCGGCGTTCAGCTCCGTGAACCAGAGCGCCCCGTCGGCCCCGGCGGCGATCCCGAACGGCCCGGCGTCCTCCGTCGGCAGCCCGAACGACCGCTCCCGCCCGTCGACCCCGATCCGCCCGATCCGGTGGTCCCGCATGCGGGTGAACCAGAGCGCGCCGTCCGGCCCCGCCGTGATCACCGACGGCCCGCACCCGGGCGCCCCCAGCCCGAAGCGCCGCACCGACCCGTCCGCCGCCAGCCGCCCGATCTCCCCGGCGTGCACCAGCGTGAACCAGACCGCGCCGTCCGGCCCGATCGCGACCCCGTACGGCCCGGCCCGGCCGTCCGACACCGGGACCCGCTCGAAAGTCATCCGTTCCCCCACCCCTTCACTATTGCGACTGGCGTCGCATTAGCACTCTCGCACACTCCCCGCCCGCACGACAAGCGCCACCGGCCCCGCCGGCAGCGGCCTCCGGGCACACCCCCTGCGCACACCCGGGCGCACGGAGCGGCCCCCGAGGCCCGGCCACTCCTGAGGCCCGGCTACTCCCGGACGGGCGCCCGCTCGCCCTTCACACCGCGGCGGCTGCCACGGCGCGGTTCGCCGGTGTCGCCGCGCAGGACGGAGATGACACCGACGCCGGCGGCGCAGAACGGGACGGCCAGCAGGGCGCCGAGGATGCCGGCCAGGCCCGAACCCGCCATCACGGCGACCATGATGGTGGCCGGGTGCAGTTCGACGGTGCGGCTCTGGATCAGCGGCTGGAGGATGTTGCCCTCGATCGCCTGGACGGCGAGCACCACGCCGAGCGCCCACAGCGCCGTGCCGAGCCCGCCCTCGGCGAGCGCGACCAGGACGGCGACCGTGCCGGAGAGGAACGCCCCGATGAACGGGATGTAGGCGCCCATGAAGACCAGCGCGCCGAGCCCCGGGGCTCCGGGGACACCGAGCAGCAGCAGGCCGATGGTGATGAAGAAGGCGTCGATCAGGGCGATCAGCGTGGTGCCGCGCATGAAGCCGGCCATCGCGTCGAAGGCGCGGTCGGCGCAGGCGACGACCGTGTCGGCGATGCCGGCCGGGAGGTACGAGCGGAGGGCGTCGGCGGTGCGGTGGCCGTCGCGGAGGAAGAAGAAGACCAGGGCGAGGGCGAGGACGCCGCCGGTGAGGATCTGGGTGGCGAACCCGAGCCCGGAGAGCACGCCGCTGGTGACGGTGGTGACCAGGGAACTGGTCTCGCCCTTGGCGTTGTCCAGCGCGTGGCGGATCTTCTCCCCGAAGGGCCCGAGCCAGTCGGCGATCCGGTCGCCGGCCTGCTGGAGCGCCGTGGCGATCTGCGGGGCGCTGTGCACCAACGAGTTGACCAGCAGGGTGATCACCCCGCCGACCGCGAGCACCAGCAGCGCGCAGGTGAGTCCGGCGGCCAGGCCGCGGCCGACCCCGCGCCGGACCATCCACGGCATCACGGGGTAGAGCAGCGAGGTGCCCAGCAGTGCGAGGACGACCGGGATGGTGGCGGCGCGCAGTTCGACCAGGGCGAAGCCGACCAGCGAGGCGACGGTGATGAGGAGGATGCCCGCCACCGACCAGGCGCTCGCCGCGCGGATCGAGGGCGGCAGCATCAGGTACGGCCTGCGGTGGTCCGCCCGACGCTCGCCCGGACCGCCGTCGGACGGGGGCTCCCCCGACATCTCCACCTCCGCCTGGGCCGATCAGTCCACGTTTGCCCCATCTCAGCAGACGGTCTGATTGAATGCCCGTTTTCTGACCCCCGGGCGTGCCCGCCCCACGAGGGCGCCCGGACCGGCCACCGAGCCGCCGGCCCGAACGCCCACGGGCCAGAACACCTAGGGCAGGTGGATCAGGAAGTCCCAGGACTGCTCCTGGTTCCTGACGTCCAGCGGCCGCAGAGCGATCCGGGTCGGGAAGATGTCCAGCACGCTGATGTCGAGGGCCAGTTCCGTTCCGTCGACCGGCCCGCCGGGGACCACCACGTAGAACTTGAAGACGTCCGGGTGCCCCGCCGGGCGGAGCTGCCACTCCCGGGGCTCGGACGAGCCGACGACCTCCGTGTTCTCCTGCGGGTAGCCCTCGTAGCCCGCGAAGGTCCGGTGCCGCTGGTTGCGGAGCAGGACGTTGCCGTTCTCCAGTTCCTCCACCTCCCACGACTGCGCCTCCACCTCGCCGTCGGCCGGCGGGATGAGGACCAGGGGCTCCTTGGCCCCCGGCAGCGTGAGCAACTGCTCGTTCGGCTTGCGGATGCCGAAGATGCCGTTCGGTACGAGTGCCACGGTCGACTCCACTCTGGCGGGCGGCGCCGCGCGGGCGCCACCGACTACTGGGCGGGTCGATTCAACCGGCTCCGACCAGGCCGTACACGGAGGAACCGCCGGAGACTCACCCCATCGGGATCCCGCGCCAGCACACCCGCCCGAGCCCCGAACGTCCGCGCCACACCGGCCCCCCGAAGCGAGCCGCCCCGCCACCGCCCGCGCTACGCCGGACCCCGAAGCGGACCACCTCGAACGCCCGCGCTACACCGGCTCCTCGAAGCGGACCGCCCCGCCACCGCCCGCGAAGGCCAGCACCCGCTCCGCCTCGCTCTCCGCCGCCTGGCGGTCGGCCCGCCGCAGCGCCGTGTACGGGTGGATCACCACGGCGCGTGCCTCGCCCCGGCCGCCCTCCTCCAACTGCCAGTCACCGGCGACCAGGCCGTCGACCAGCAGGATGCCGGACACGAGGCCGTTCTGGGTCATCAGTCGCGGTCGGTACTCCTCGGGCAGGACGCGGGAGCGGTCGGCGTGCGAGAGCACCAGGTTGTCGAAGGGTGCGACCAGGCGGACCGGCGCCGGCACGGACGGGTCCGGCCGGGGCGCGTCCGGCAGGTCGTAGAGCAGCCGGCCGTGTTCGTCGCGGAAGGTGACCAGGCCGGGGGCGAGTCGCTTCAGCACCGGGCCGAGGCGGGTGAGGCCGCACCACTTCTGCAGGTCGGCGGCGGTCGCCGGGCCGAAGGCGGCGAGGTAGCGCAGGGCCAGGCCGTCCAGCGAGGGGGCCGGGTCGAGCGGGCGGCCGAGCCAGTGCTCGGCCGTGGTGTGCGCGGCGGCGCCGCCCCGGCCCCAGAGGCCCCGCGGCGGCACCTGGACCAGCGGCAGCAGGCATCGCGCGGCCTGCGCGAGCGCCGCCGGGTCGCGGCCGGGGCGGGAGGCGGCGAGCAGCGGGCCGAGCTGCTGGAAGGTGCGCGGCTCCTCCTCGACCAGGGCGCGGGCCTCGTCGGCGAGCGCGTCGAGGTCGAGGCCGGCCAGCCGCTTGCCGTAGGTGCTGCGCAGGCCCTGGTCGAGCACGGGCTGGACGAGCGGACGCAGGGACAGGCAGTCGTCGGCGGTGACCAGGTGGATGGTGCCGCGCTGGAGGGCGATCCGGACGACCCGGCGCTGTTCGATCAGCCCGGTCAGCTCCTCGGGGGCGAAGCCGTCCAGCCGGGCGAGCAGGCCGAGGTAGGGCGGCTGCGGCGCGGCCTGGGCCTGGAGCCCGCCGAGGTGGCGGACCATCTCGGCGGCCGTCACGGTGGCCCGGGTGAGCAGGTGCTGACGGGCCAGCAGGGCGCGGCCGAGCGCGCGGGTGGTCAGCACGTCCGTACCGGTCACCGCCTGCCGTCCAGGACGGAGCGCAGGACGCCGATCCGGTTGGTGGTGATCGAGTCCACGCCGGCCGCGCGGAGCCTGCGCATGGTGCGGCGCAGGTCGGCGGTCCAGGTGGAGACGGCGAGTCCGGCGTCGTGGGCCGCGGCGGTGAAGTCGGGGTTGACCAGGCCGAACGGCGGGTTGAGGTACTGCGGGCGCAGGTCGTCCAGCAGGGCGCGGACGGGCAGCCGCGGCTGCTTCCAGGTCAGCGCGATCTCGGCGTGCGGGGCGAGGGCGCGGACGGCGAGCATCGCGGTGGCGGGGCCGCAGAACGCGACCCGGTGCTCGGCGCCGAGACCGGTGACGGCCTGCCAGGTGGCGGCCACCGGGTGCGGGTCGTCCAGGTCGATCAGCAGCCGGGCGGCCGGGGTGGCGGCGACGGTCTTGACCGCCTCGGCCAGGGTCGGGACGGCGAGGTCGCCGTCCCGCAGTCCGTCCAGCTGGTCGAGGGTGACCCGGCGCAGCGGGCGCGGGTCGCCCCAGAGGCGTTCGAGGGTCTCGTCGTGGAGCAGGACGGGCACGCCGTCGCGGGTGAGCCGGACGTCGACCTCGACGGCGTCGGCGCCGGCGGCGAGCGCGGACTCGACGGAGGGCAGGGTGTTCTCGCGGTACCGGAACGGGTCGCCGCGGTGGGCGACGGCGAGAACGGGGCGGCGGTCGGCGGGGGTCGGTGCGTTCACGGCGGTGGCGGTCCTCGGGGCCTTCGGCGGGATGGGCGACGGGAGGTTCTTCGGAGTGTCCGGGAAAGTGGCCGGCGAGCGGGTCGGCCGGGTGTCCGGCGCGGTGCCCGGCGAGCGGGACGGCCGAGCGGCGGCGGTCAACGCATCAGCCCGGCGAGCCACGGGGACAGCTGGTGGTAGGTGACGGCCTCGCGGTAGGGGGCGTCACCGGGCACGGTGACGATCAGCGTGCAGGACGGCGGGAAGGTCCGCTGCCGGACGTGGACCAGGCCGCTCCAGACCGAGTCGAGGAAGGCCGGCACGCTGTCGCGCGGCACGTCGAAGGCGATGTCCTCGACGGTGACCACCGCCTCGTCGTGGACGAAGAGCCGGACGGTGATCGCGGGCCGGCCGGCGATCTCCAGCAGCGCCTCGTGGGGTACCGCGTCGAGTGCACCGCCACCCCCGGCGCCCGCGCCGTCGGCACCGACCAGGCCGGCGAAGGTCTGGTCGCGGCCGATGTCGTGGGAGGCACGGACCTCACGGCCGTGCCGGGCGGCCATCGCCTCGACCGCGAACACGGCACTCTGGGTGGACGGCAGCGGCGGACGGGGCATCGGGTGGCGGTCCTCTCGTCGGCGGGTCTGTGCGGTGCGTCGGCGGGTGCCGGGGTGGCGGCTGGTCTCGGTGCAGAAGACTGCGGCCCGCGCGGCGCGTCGGCGGGTCTCTGCGGTGGCGGTCTCGGCGGTGGCAGGTCCCTGCGCCCGGGGACTCAGCGCCGTTCGATCATCACATTGGTCGACTTGATGACCGCCGTCGCGGGCGCGCCGGGCACCAGGTTGAGCTCCTCCGCCGACTCCCTGCTGATCAGCGAGACCACCCGGAACGGACCGGCCTGGATCTCGACCTGCGCGGCGACGTCACCGAGCACCACGTGCGTGACGATGCCCGGGAAGCGGTTGCGGGCCGAGGACGGCCGCCCCTCCGCGTCGGCGTTCTCGGGGCGGGCCAGCTCCCGGGCGAAGGCGGCCAGCTCGGCGCCGGGGATGATCCGGTGACCGTGCTCGTCCCGCTCGGCGGCGAGCCGGCCCGCGTCGACCCAGCGCCGCATCGTGTCGGCGCTGACGCCGAGCATCGCCGCCGCCTCGCCGATCCGGTACGGGTTGACCGGCGCCTCGGGCTGGCCCATGTACGACTCCTGACGGTGGTTCGGTGGCACGGCAGCGTTCGTGTCACGTGGACGGCACTTCGGTGTCACGGGGACCGACGGCGGCACTGCTCCGGCCGTCGCCGCCATCCTGCCGCACCGGGGGCCCGCCCGGCCAAGCGGAGCCGCTCCCGCCCCGGCCGGCCCGGGGCACGCCGGGGCTCGCCCCACCGCCCGACGGCGCCCCGCAGCACCCCGCACCGCCCGGCCCCGCCGCCCCACAGGGCCGCCGGTCGCCTTGCGGCGGCGCCCGCTACGGCTCGCCGAAGAGGTCCCGCCGGACGGCGTCGCCCGCGGTGAGGACGGCGCCGCCGAGCACCGCCCCGCCGCCGGCCGTCCCGGCCCGGACCTCGGTGCGCAGCGGCGAGAGGGCGGCGAGGCGGTGCTCCACGCGACGGGCGAGTTCGGCGCCGCCGGCCCGGCCGATCTCGCCGCCGAGCACGACGCAGCCCGGGTCGAGGACCACGCAGACGGCGGCGGTGCCCACGGCGATCCGCCCGGCCAGCTCGTCCAGGAACGGCCCGCCCGGTCCGCCGTCGCCGAGCGCGTCGAGCGCGGCCCGGACGGCGGCCTCGGCGGCGGACGCGTCGTCGGCCGGGTCGGCCGGCAGGCCGTGGGCGCGGGCCAGGTCGCAGACGGCGGCGCTGCCGACCAGCCCGTGGAAGCCGCCCTCGCAGTCGGTGGCGCTGGGCAGCGCGACGGTGCCCGGTACGGGCAGGAAGCAGATCTCGCCGGTGCCGCCGGAGGCTCCTCGCCGCAGCCGCCCGTCGATGATCACGGCGGCGCCGACGCTGTGGCCGAGCCAGACCAGGACGAAGGTGTCCTGGCCCCGGGCAGCACCGATCCGGTACTCGGCGCGGCCGGCCAGGTTGACCTCGTTCTCCAGGATCACGTCGGTGCCGGGCACCTCGCGCAGGGCGGTGAGCAGTTCGGCGTGCCAGGGGGGCAGCGCTCCGGTGCTGTGGAGCCGGCCGGTCGCGGGGTCGACCAGGCCGGGGGCGCCGACGGCGACGGTGTGCAGCTGCTCGACGCCGGCCCGGCGGGTGGTGTCGAGCAGGGCCTGGACGATCCGGGCCGCCGTGCCGCTCTCGCCGCGCCCCTCGACGGCCAGCTCCGCGGCGGCCAGGGTCTGGCCGGCGAAGTCGGCGACGACCAGGCTGACGCCGCCGGCGCGGACATCGATGGCGCCGATGTGGGCCCGGGAGGACACGAGGGCGTAGAGCCGGGCGTTGGGACCGCGCCGCTGTTCCCCGCGTTCGCCGACCACGGCCACCAGGCCGGTCCGCTGGAGGCGTTCCAGCAGGTCGGCGACGGTGGGCCGGGAGAGACCGGTGAGGCCGCGCAGTTCGGTCGCGGTCAGTGGTCCCTGTTCGAGCAGCAGGTTGAGCGCCAGCCGGTCGTTGATCGCCCGGGCGGTGCTCGGCGTGGCCGTACGCGCGGTGGTCATGGGAGTGCATCCTTCCAGAGTGTTTCTATCAGGGTCCCTTCCTGATAATTTATCGAACGACGCCGCGGGGACGCGAACGGCCCCGCGGCGCCCCAAAGGGGCATGAACCACCCACAGGGCACCGTTGCGCCTCGGCGCGACCGGGAGGGAACACCGGATGACCGACACACCGACCGCAGCACCACCCCGCGGCCCGGCCGCCCCCGACACCCTGGAGCGGCCGCGTCGCGCCAGGACGGCCGTCGCCCTGGTGTTCGCCGTGCACGGCGCCGTCGGCGGCACCTTCGTCACCCGGATCCCGTGGATCCAGGACCGCCTCGGCCTCTCCCCCGGCCAGCTCGGCCTGGCCCTGGTGATGCCCGCGATCGGCTCGTTCCTCGCGATGCCGCTGGCCGGCCGGTTCGTCCACCGCTTCGGCGGGCGGGCCGCGGTGCGCGGACTGCTCACCGTCTGGTGCCTCGCGCTGGCCCTGCCCGCCCTCGCCCCCTCGCTCGCGGCCCTCTGCGGGGTGCTGTTCGTCTACGGCGCGACGGCCGGCATGGCGGACGTCGCGATGAACGCGCAGGGCGTCGAGGTCGAGCAGCGGCTCGGCCGCTCGATCATGTCCGGACTGCACGGGATGTGGAGCGTCGGCGGCCTGCTGGCCTCCGGCTTCGGCATCCTCGCCGCCCACCAGGACCTCGACGCCCGGCTCCAGCTGCTCGTCACCGCCCTGGTCCTGGCCGCCCTCGCCCAGCCGGTCTGCCGCAGCCTGCCCGACTTCCGGGCGGCCGAGGAGGCCGAGGCCCCGCCGCGGTTCGCACTGCCGCCGCGCAGCTCCCTGGTGATCGGACTGGTCGGCTTCTGCGCCGTCTTCGCCGAGGGCGCGTCGATGGACTGGAGCGGCGTCTACCTCAAGGACGTCACCGGCGCCTCGGCCACCCTCGCGGCCGCCTCCTACACGGCGTTCTCGCTCACCATGGCGGTCAGCCGGCTGGTCGGCGACGCGGTGATCCGCCGCCTCGGCGCCGTCCGGGCGACCAGGCTCGGCGGGGCCGTCGCCACCGCGGGCGGCCTGCTGGTGGTCGGCGCCGACAGCCCGGGGCTTGCCATCCCCGGCTTCGCGCTGATCGGCATCGGGATCGCGGTGATCGTGCCGCTCGCCTTCGCCGCCGCCGGCCGGATCGGCACCAACCCCAGCCAGGCCATCGCCGGCGTCGCCACGGTCACCTACACCTCCGGCCTGGTGGCCCCCGCCATCGTCGGCGGGCTCGCCCAGGCCACCTCGCTCACCGTCTCCTTCGGCGTGGTCACCGCCCTCGCCTTCGCCCTGGTGCCGAGCGCGGGCGCACTCCGCCTCGCCGAGCCGGACGCGGCGGGCGGAGCGCCCTCGGAAGCGAAGCGGCGGGCCGAGCCGCCGGCCGACCCGTCGCGCCGATGACGGAAAAGGCGGCCCGCGGACCGGAAGAATGTCATCACAATGACACCGGAAAGGCCTTCCGGAAACAATCTCGGATTGATATGATGGCCGTTTCACAGGGAATTCCTCGCTAATATCGGGAACCGCCGGGCACACCCGCCCGGCGGTTCCGCGTTCCGCGACCAGCGACCAGCGACCAGCGAAGGAATTCCCCCCGTGTGTTACGACGCCGACGCCGCACCCCCCGCCTTCACTCCCCCGACCAGCGCGATCGCCGAGGCCACCGCACTCACCCTGACCGCCGGGGACGGCACCGGATTCGGCGCCTTCCTGGCCCGACCGGAGAATCCCGCAGGCCCGGCCGTCCTCGTCCTGCCGGACAACCGGGGACTTTCCGGTTTCTACCGGAAGACCGCCGTCCGGCTCGCCGAACAGGGCCATCCGGCACTGGCGATCGACTATTTCGGGCGCACCGCCGGCCCCGACCCGGAAAAGCGCCCCCGGGAATTCGGCGAGCTGCCCGGCCTGCTGCCCCATCTGCTGGCCCTCACCCCGGACGGCCTCGACGCGGACATCCACGCCGGGATCGACCGGCTGCGCGAGGACGGCGCCGGCGAGGTGGTCGCGCTCGGCTTCTGCTTCGGCGGCCGCCAGGCGTTCCGGACGGCGGCGCCCCGCTTCGGCCTGGCCGGCGCGGTCGGCTTCTACGGCTACCCCGACACCCTCAACGGCGCCCCCGGCCCGACCCAGCTCGCCCCCGGGCTGACCGCGCCGGTCCTCGCACTCTGGGGCGGTGCCGACGAGTCGATCGCCCCCGAGACGGTCCGCGCCTTCGAGGAGGCCCTCGGTGCGGCCGGCTGCCCGCACCGGTTCGTGGTCTACCCCCACGCCCCGCACAACTTCTTCGAGCTCGGCGCCGCCGGGCACGCCGACGCGGCCTCGGACTCCTGGCACCGTCTGCTCGCCTTCCTGGCCGGCCCCGGCCGGCCGTCCCTGCCGAGCTGAGCCGCGCCCCGCCCGGGGCCGGACCCCCCCGGTAGCCGCCCCCGTAGCCGCCCGCGGCGCCGCGGAGGTGCCCGGGAGCCGGCCTCCACGCCGGCCCGGGCCCACCCGGGCAGCGGTTAGGCTCGGGCGGTGCCCGACTCCACGCCACCCGCCCGGCCCGCGCCGCCCGCCCCGTCGACCGTGCCGTCGCCGTCGCCGGTCCCGTCACCCGGCCCGCGCTCGCGCTCGACGTGGCTGCGGTTCGCCCTGCTGATCGTGATCCTCGCGGCGGCCGCCGGTTCACTGCTGCTGTGGAGCCCGACGGCGCTGCTCTCCGGCGGACTGCCCGCCGGGGTGCCGGCGTACTGGCTGGCCCCCGCGTTCACCGCGGTCTACGCCGTGGGAACGCTCGCCTTCGTACCGCGGCCGGCCCTCAACGCGGCGGCGGGGCTGCTGCTCGGCATCCAGCAGGGCGTGCTGCTGGCCGTGCTCGGCACGACACTCGGGGCCGCGATGGCCTTCGCCCTCGGACGACTGCTCGGGCGCGAGGCGCTCCGCCCGTACCTGCGCGGGCGGATGCTGACCGCGCTCGACCGGCGGTTCACCGAGCAGGGGTTCCGCAGCGTGCTGCTGCTGCGCCTGCTGCCCGGGCTGCCGTTCCAGGCCGGCAACTACGGCGCGGCCTTCTCCGGCGTGCGGTTCCTGCCGTTCCTGCTGGCCACCGCGCTCGGCGTGGTCCCGACCACGGCGGTCTACGTGACGGCGGCGGCCAGCGCGGGCGAGCCGGGGTCCGCGGCGTTCCTGGTGTCGGCCGGGGCGATCGGCGTCCTCGTCGTGGGGAGCCTGGTCTCGCTCTGGCGGGCCACGGCCCGGCGGCGCTCGGCCGCCGTCTGAGCGCCGCCCGCGCCCGCCGCACCCCGGCGCACGCCGGCTATTCGGTGGCTTCCGCGGCACCCCTGCGCCAGGATGACCGCCATGACAAGCCCTGTGACGACCGCCACCACCCGGTCCGAACCCCCGTTCGCCGCGGACGAGACCGCCATGCTGACCGCCTGGCTGGACTTCCACCGCGCGACCCTCGCCGTCAAGTGCGAGGGCCTGACCGCCGACCAGCTGCGGCTGCGCTCCGTCCCGCCGTCCTCGCTCTCCCTGCTCGGCCTCGTCCGGCACATGGCCGAGGTGGAGCGCTTCTGGTTCCGCGCCATCCTGCTCGGCGAGGAGACCGGCCCCGGCGGCCTCTACTGGAGCGAGCAGCATCCGGACGGCGACTTCGACCTGGTCGACACCGCGGACGCCGAGGCGGACTTCGCCGCCTGGCAGGACCAGATCACGGCCGCCCGCGCCGCCTGCGAGGGCCTGCCGCTGGAGACCGTGGGCAAGCGCGACCGCCGGGGCGAGCAGGTGACGCTCCGCTGGATCCTGGTGCACATGATCGAGGAGTACGCCCGGCACAACGGCCACGCCGATCTGCTGCGGGAGCTGGTGGACGGCGCAACCGGCGAGTGAAATCGTTTCCGCATTGTTGACAGAAGGTCAATTAAGGGGTGACCGAGACCGATATGGTCTACGCGCGCAACCGTCCGCCGTTCCGCTGCGTCGCAA
The DNA here is from genome assembly GCF_042266225.1 of Kitasatospora sp. NPDC056181. NCBI lineage: Bacteria > Bacillati > Actinomycetota > Actinomycetes > Kitasatosporales > Streptomycetaceae > Kitasatospora > Kitasatospora sp. NPDC056181. The sequence goes on along the minus strand of NZ_JBHJUK010000022.1, from coordinate 57,751 downwards.
CAGTTGCCCGGGTTCGCCCGGGTTTCCGGCGCGGCACGACTCGTACGGGGGTCGCGAGCGGGCACGGGACCGGTGATCAGTGCGATACTCGGACAGTTCCGACGAGTGGATGACGTGTCAAAAGGACACGCGCACCGGGGGACCTGAACGGAACGAGGCAGGGAGGCGCGGCATGGGAGCACTTCGCGACGAGCACCACAACGGGTGGCTGATGCCCTCCGGGAACTACCCGGCCGCGGTGTACGACGACGAGTGGATCGAGCAGGAGACGGTGTCGTCCTCCCCCGCTCCCACGAAGATCGTCTCCCTGCGGCCGACGGGCTTCGAGGCCGCCCGGACGGTCGGCGAGCACATCCGGGCCAGCACGCCGGTGGTCATGGACCTCACCGAGATGGAGGAGGCCGAGGCCAAGCGCATGGTCGACTTCGCCTCCGGCCTGATCTTCGGCACCCGCGGGGGCATCGAGCGGATCGCCCGCCGGGTCTTCCTGCTCACCCCGGCGGACGTCGAGGTGATGGTGATCGACCGCCCGCTGGACGACACCGGCTTCTACAACCAGAGCTGAGCACCACCGGGACGGGGCGCCGCAGCGCGCACGACCGGGGACGGCCCACCGCCGTCCCCGGTTTTTTGCTGCCTTCACGCCGGACCTGATCGCCGCCTTCGCACCGGGCTCACCGGGCTCACAGGGCTCACCGGGCTCACAGGGCACACCGAACCCACCGGGCCCACCGGACCCACCTGCCTCAGGTGAGTCATCTGCGAAATGATTGAGACATCCATGTCTCAATTGATGTACAGTCGTTCTATGGCCACCGACCGCGACTCCGTCCTCGAAGCCGCCGTGGGCGTGCTCTCCCGCCGACCCACCGCCCACCTCGACGAGATCGCCCGCGCCGCGGGCATCAGCCGCGCCACCCTGCACCGGCTCTTCCCCGGCCGGGAGGCGCTGATCCGCGAGGTCGGCCTGCTCGGGCTGCAGCGGTTCGGGGCCGCGCTGGACGCCGCCGCGGTCGAGGACGGCGACGCGCACACCGCGCTGCGCCGTCTGGTCGACGTCACCGTCCCGGACGCCGCGCTCTGCGCCTTCCTGGCCGGCGAGAACCAGCTCTACGACGACGACGAGATCAACGAGCTCTGGGAGTCGCAGATCTCCCGGCTGCACGCGCTCTTCCTGCGCGGCCAGCAGCAGGGCGTCTTCCGCGTCGAGCTCTCCGCCGGCTGGCTCAGCGAGGCCTTCTTCGACCTCGTCGCCGGCATCGGCTGGGCCATCCAGGACGGCCGACTCGCCCCGCGCGACGCCGCGTTCTCGCTCGCCGAGCTCTTCCTCGGCGGCGCACTGCGCCGCCCGTAGCCGCGCCGGCCCCGTACCCCACCGCTCCACCGCTCCACCGCTCCACCGCTCCACCGCTCCCACCCACCCTCACAGCACCTCGGATCACAGGCCACGGAACCGCGGCCGGAAACCGATACCCATGAGCAGTACCGTCCTCGCCAGCCCCCGCCAGCGCTGGACCGGCCTCGCCGTCCTCGTCCTGGCCGTCACCCTGGTCGCCGTCGACGCGACCGTCCTCTCCCTCGCCATACCCTCGATCAGCGAGACGCTGCGCCCCAGCGGCACCCAGCTGCTCTGGATCGGCGACGCCTACTCGTTCGTGCTGGCCGGCCTGCTGGTCAGCATGGGTTCGCTGAGCGACCGGATCGGCCGCAAGAAGCTGCTGCTGGCCGGGTCCACCGCGTTCGGTGCCGCCTCGCTGCTGGCCGCCTACTCGCCCAGCGCCGGCTGGCTGATCCTGGCCCGGGCGCTGCTCGGCGTGGCCGGGGCGACCATCATGCCGTCCACCCTGTCGCTGATCCGCAGCCTCTTCCCGGACGACCGCGAGCGGGCCACCGCGATCGGCATCTGGGGCGCGGCCGCCACCGCCGGCGCCGCACTCGGCCCGGTGGTCGGCGGGGTGCTGCTGGAGCACTTCTGGTGGGGCTCGGTGTTCCTGCTGAACATCCCGGTGCTGGTGCTGCTGCTGGTCCTCGGCGCCTGGCTGCTGCCCGAGTCCAGGGACCCGAAGCCGGGCCGCTGGGACGTGCTGAGCGTGCTGCTGTCGCTGGCCGGCGTGATCGGCGTGGTCTACGCGATCAAGGAGGCCGCCGCGCACGGCGTGGCCCGCTGGGACGTGCCGGTCGCGGCCGTGCTCGGCGCCACCGCGCTGACCGTCTTCGTCCGCCGCCAGCTGCGGCTGCCCACCCCGCTGCTCGACGTCCGGCTCTTCGCCGACCGCCGGTTCACCGCGGCCGTGCTCGCCTCGCTCACCGCGCTGATCGGGCTCTCGGGCGTGGTCTTCGTGACCTCCCAGTACCTGCAGCTGGTCCGTGGGTACGACCCGCTCCGGGCGGGCCTGGCGGAGCTGCCGGCCTTCGCCGGCGCCGTGGTCGGCGGGCTGCTCACCGCCCGGCTGGCGCGTCGCACCGGCGCCCGGGCCGCCCTGACCGTCAGCCTGCTGGCCATGGGCTCCGGCATCGGTCTGATCGGCTGGGTGCACCAGGACACCACGTACCTGCTGCTGGCCGCCGCCTTCCTGATCGTCGGCACCGCCGAGGGCGTGGTCTACACGCTCGGCGCCGACCTCGTGCTGAGCGCCTCGCCCGCAGACAAGGCCGGCGCCGCCTCCGCGGTCTCCGAGACCGCGTACGAGCTGGGCACCGCACTCGGCATCGCGCTGGTCGGATCGGTGGTCGGCTCGCTGTACGCGGGCGGGCTGGCCGTGCCGGCCGGCACCGACCCCGAGGCGGCCGTCCGGGCGGGCGAGTCGCTGGGCGGGGCGGTCGAGGCGGCGCACGGCCTGCCGGAGACGCTGGCCGGCCCGCTGCTGGCGAGCGCCCGCGACGCCTTCGTGCACGGCATGAACGTGGCGGCGGTCCTGGCCGGTGCGCTGCTGCTGGCCGCGTCGGCCCTGGCCTGGCGCCTGCTGCGCGGCCTGGCGCGCGCCACCGCGGACACCGCGGACGCCGCGCCGCAGGAGACCCCCGTCCCGGAGAAGGCCGGGGTGTGACGGCCGGGGTGTGACGGCCGGGGTGTGACGGCCGGGGTGTGACGGCCGGGGTGTGACGGCCGGGGTGTGACACGGCCGGGGGCGTCGGCTCCGGTCGGCCCGGGTCGGCCCGAGCCGGGCCGAGCCGGGCCGCGCCGGACCGCCCTCAGACCGTTCCGAAGGGCAGTTCGAGCTCCGCCCAGACCACCTTGCCGTCCCGGGTGAGCCGGCTGCCCCAGCGCTGCGCGAGCTCGCTGACCAGGAACATCCCGCGGCCGCCCTCGTCCTGCTCGGCGAACGGCCGCAGCTGGGGCGTCTGCCCGCCGGCGTCGGCGACCTCGACGGTGAGCACCCGGTCACGGAAGAGGCGGAGCCGGCGCGGGGCGTCGGCGTGCAGCAGGGCGTTGGTGACCAGCTCGCTGACCAGCAGCTCCGCGTAGTCGGAGAGCGCCGACAGGCCCCAGCCGTCGAGCGTGGCACGGGTGAAGCGGCGGGCCTTTCCGGGGAGCCGGCCACCGCCGGTGAGCGGGAGGGTGGCGATCCGGTCGGCGGGCAGCGGCAGCACCCGCGCCATGATCATCGCGATGTCGTCCTCGGTGCCGTCGGTGACCAGCGCCCCGAGGACGGCGTCGCAGCTCTCCTCCAGGGTGCGGCCGGGGCCGGAGAGGGTGCGGGCCAGCAGGTCGATGCCGTCGTCGAGGTCCTGGCCGCGCCGCTCGACCAGGCCGTCGGTGTAGAGGGTGACCATGCCGCCCTCGGGGAGGGCGAACTCGATCGACTCGAAGGCGACGCCGCCGACGCCGAGCGGCACGCCCGGCGGGACCTCCACCCTCCGGGCGGTGCCGTCGGGGCCGACCCAGACGGGCGGAAGGTGGCCGGCCGAGGCGACCTGCACGGTGCGCTCCAGCGGGTCGTAGACGGCGCAGATGCAGGTGGCGAACTGGCCCTCGCCGATGCCGGAGGCGGTCTCGTCCAGCCGGGTGAGCACCTGTTCGGGCGGCATGTCCAGGGTGGCGAGCGTACGGGCGACGGTGCGCAGCTGGCCCATCGTGGCGGCCGCCCGGATGCCGTGGCCCATCACGTCGCCGACCACCAGCGCCACCCGGCCGCAGGAGAGCGGGACGACGTCGAACCAGTCGCCGCCGACCTCGCTGACCACGCTGCTCGGCAGGTAGCGGTAGGCGATCTCCAGGCCGAGCGTGCGGTGGATCTCCTGCGGCAGCAGGCTGCGCTGCAGGGTGAGCGCGGTCTCGCGCTCGCGCCGGTAGAGCCGGGCGTTGTCGATGGCGAGCGCGGTGCGGGCGACCAGCTCCTCGGCGAGGGCGACGTCGGCGGCGGTGAACGGCTCGGGGTTGCGCATGCGGATGAACTCGGCGCCGCCCAGCACCATGCCGCGCGCGGCCATCGGCACCATCAGGTACGAGTGGATGCCGGCCTCGATGCCCGGCCCGACCCGCTCGGGGGTGGCGACCAGGCCGCGCAGCACCTCCTCGTCCACGTGGGCGCGCACCAGGGGGCGGCCGCTGCGCAGGCACTGGGTGTAGCTGCGCTGGGGCGCGTACTCGGTCACCTCGCCGACCGTGTCGACGGCGTGCACGAGGCCGGACTCGTAGGACTCGCCGACGGCGACGGCCCGCAGCTGGACGGAGCGGTCGTCCGGGATGGGCGTCGGCTCGGCGCCGCGCAGGACGGGTTCGAGCAGGTCGACGGTGGCGAAGTCGGCGAACCGCGGGACGACGGCCTCGATCAGCTCCTCCGCGGTGCGCTGGAGGTCGAGGGTGGTGCCGATCCGGGCGGTGGCCTCGGCGATGGTGGCGAGGCGTTCCTGTGCCCGGGAGGCGCGGGCCTCGGCCTGGAAGCGTTCGGTGACGTCGATGATCGAGGAGCAGACGCCGAAGACCCGGCCGGTGGAGTCCTCCAGCCGGAAGTAGGACGCGGACCAGGCGCGGTCGCGGCGCGGGTCGCCGGGGACGCGGCCGTGCGAACGGGCGTCGACCACGGGCCGGCCCGTGATGAGCACCTGTCTCATGGTCTGCTCGATCTCGGCGCTGTTGATGCCGGGCAGGACGGCGCTGATCCGGCGGCCGAGGTGATCCTCGACGGGGACGCCGTTCATCCGGGCGAGCGCCTCGTTGAGCCGCACGTAGCGCAGGTCGGTGTCGTAGACGGCCATGCCTATCGGGGACTGGCCGAAGATGCCGTCGAGGACGGCGAGGTCGGCCTCGACGCGGTGCAGCGCCTCGGTGTCGGAGGCGGTGGCGAGCAGCAGCAGGGTGCCGCCGGGGCCGGCGATCGGGTAGGTGCGCAGCTCCAGCTCGACCAGGTGGCCGTCGCGGTGGCGGACCTGGAAGACCCCCGACCAGCCCTTGCCGCTCAGGATGCGCTCGAACAGGGCGAGCACCTCGGGGCGGTCGGTCCGGTCGGTGAAGAGCCGGGCCGCGTAGCTGCCGACGGCCTCGTCGGCGGGGTAGCCGAGCAGCGCCTCGGCGTCCTCGCTCCAGTGCAGGATCAGGCCGTCGTCCTGGAGCAGGGCGGTGGCGAGCGGGACGAGTCGATGGCCGTCCAGGCGTGCGGGGGCTCCACCCGGTGCGGGGCCGGCGGCGTCGGTCGCATCCCACTCGTGTCCGTGCATGATCAGGCAGCACCCCGGTTCGGCTCGTGCCCGGCCGGGCGGGCATCGCGGTCCGTGCCGGCCGGGTTCTTCTCCAGACTGCACGGACATCGGCCGCCCGGCGACCCCTTGGTCAGGGGAGGTTCCGGTCGTCCAGGTGTACGGGCGTCATGGGCGTACCGGCCGCAGCGTACCCTCAAGAACGCTTGCCCACTGCCTGATCACTCCGGATCGTCTGGCACTGTCGTCGGTCAGCAGGTTGGCCAGTCCGAGGCCGCGCGCCATGTCGAGGGTGGCCTGGACCGTTTCGCGCACTCCGGGCACGGTTTCGTCGGCTCCGAGGAACTCGACGGCGGCCCGGTGGGCCTCCCGGCCGACGTGGCCCTCCAGCGCGATGATCCGCTCGCGCAACGGCTCCTCGGTGGCGGCCGCGACCCACAGGTGCAGGGCGGCGCGGAACTGAGGACCGGTGTAGAGGCGCACGATCATGTCGACGACGGCCTCGGTACGGGCGGGCCCGGGGGCGGGCAGCTCGTCCGCGTGGGCGCGGACGGCCGCCAGCCGCTCGACGGTGACGTGCTCGACGGCCGCGGTGAACAGGTCCTCGCGGGTCGGGAAGTGGTGCTGGGCCGCGCCGCGGGAGACGCCGGCGCGCTCGGCGACGACGCCGACGGTGGAGCCGTTCCAGCCGACCTCGGCGAGGCAGTCGACGGCCGCCGCGAGCAGCCGCTGCCGGGTGGCGCGGCTGCGGTCCTGCTGCGGGGTCCGGGCGGCGGGGTGGGTGGTCATCGGCGGCGGCTGGTCCTGTTCGTGCGGCGGCTCGGCGGGGTCGATCCTCGCAGATCTTCGGGTGCCTCCCCACGGCCGGGCCCGGCACGGCGGGCGGGGCCCGGCGGGGGGCCGGCGGGGCATTGCGGCGTGGACGGTGGCGGGCGGCGTCAGCGGGCCGGGTCAGCGTGCGGGGTCAGCGGGCCGCCTCGCCGGCCGCCTCGCGGGCGCGCAGCTCGCGGCGGAGGATCTTGCCGGCGGGCGACTTCGGCACGGCGTCCACGAACTCCACGGCGCGCACCTTCTTGTACGGGGCGACCCGACCGGCCACGAAGGCGGTGACCTCCTCCTCGGTCAGCGTGCTGCCCGGGGCGCGGACCACGAAGGCCTTCGGGCTCTCGGTGCCCTCCGCGTCGGTGACGCCGATCACCGCGGCGTCGGCGATCCCGGGGTGGCCGAGCAGCAGGGCCTCCAGCTCGGCGGGTGCGACCTGGTACCCCTTGTACTTGATCAGTTCCTTGACCCGGTCGACGATGTACAGGTAGCCGCGCTCGTCCACGTACCCGACGTCGCCGGTGTGCAGCCAGCCGTCGGCGTCGACGGTGGCGGCGGTGTCGGAGGGCCTGCCGAAGTAGCCCTTCATCACCTGCGGGCCGCGGATCAGCAGCTCGCCCCGCTCGCCGGGGCCCAGGTCCCCGTCGGTGCCGTCGAGGGCGGCGACCCGCAGCTCGGTGGAGGGCACCATCCGGCCGACCGAGCCGGGCGAGGGGTCGGTCTCCGCCGGGGAGACGAGGTGGGAGACGGGCGACAGCTCCGTCATGCCGTAGCCCTGGAGGACGTGCGGAAGCCCGAGCCGGCGGGCGCAGGTGGCGGCCAGCTCGTTGTCCAGCGGGGCGGCCGCGCAGAGCAGGTACTCGACCGAGGAGAGGTCGAAGCGGTCGACGACCGGGTGCTTGGCGAGGGCGAGGGCGATCGGCGGGGCCACGATGAGGGCCTGCACGCGCTGCTCCTCGATGGTGCGGCAGAACTGCTCCAGGTCGAAGCGGGGCAGCACCACGACGGTGGCGCCGCACCGCAGCGGCTGGTTCAGCAGGGCGGAAAGACCGTAGATGTGGAAGAAGGGCAGGACGGCGAGGATCCGTTCGCCCTCCCCCGGGTGGAACAGCGCGTCGGTCTGGGCCAGGTTGGTGGCGATCGAGCGGTGGGTGAGCATCACACCCTTGGGCAGGCCGGTGGTGCCGCTGGAGTAGGGCAGCACGGCGATGTCGCTGCCGGGGTCGATGGCGGGCTCGGGGTCGGGGCCGGTGGAGGCGAGCAGGTCGGCCAGCGAACGGTGGCCCTCGGCGCCGTCCAGCACCATCAGCTCGGCCAGCGAGCGGCCCTCGGCGGCGAGCTTCTCCGCGGCCTGCCGGGCGGTGGACAGGAACGGCGAGACGGTGATCAGCCAGCGGGCGCCGCTGTCGGCGAGCTGGCCGGCCAGCTCGCCCGGGGTGGCGAGGGAGGAGACGGTGGTGACGGTGGCACCGGCCCGGGTGGCGCCGTAGAGGGCCATCGGGTAGCCGATCGTGTTGGGGCTGAACAGGGCCACCACGTCGCCCCGGCGCACCCCCGCCTCGGCCAGTCCGGCGGCCACCCGGCGCACGGCCGTGGCGAGCCGGGCGTAACTGACCGTCTCCCCCGTGACGCCGTCGACCAGGGCCGGGCGGTCACCGTACCGGTCGGCGTCGCCGAGCACCGCGTCGTGGATCGGCAGGTCCACGACGCCGACGTCCGGGAACTCGCTGTGGAACACCAAGGCGTGCCTCCTCATGGGTAGTTGACGCACAGTCCGACCTCGCACGGGTGGTCCCGGAGGGCCGGCGGGCCGCATGCGCGGACAGGAGCATACGGACAGTGGCGGCGTGATGCGCCATTGTGACGAAGGGCGGGGGAAGCGCGCGTGGCGTGCTTGCCGCCCCCAGCGGCCCGGACCACCCTCGGCCCATGGCCCGCCCGCCCCCGAGGGCGGTCCCCGACCAGGGAGCACCCCACCGTGAGAACCACTGCCCTTCTGCCGTCCCCTCGTCCGCTGCTCGCCGCCACCGCGGCGGCGGCCGCACTGACGTTCGGCGCCGCGCCGCTCGCGGTGGCCGCACCGGGCGACAACGGCGACGTCAAGGTCCACGACAGCGTCACCGCGCCGGACAGCCGGAGCGAGGACCCGAAGGTCTGCCAGTTCTACCTCGACGCCTTCGACTTCGACACCGTCACGCTCGTCAACTGGACCATCGAGCAGCAGCCGCCCACCGGCAACGCGCTGGTCCTGGCCGGGTCGGTGGTACTGACCAACGGCAGCGGGACGACGTCCACCTACAGCCTCCCGAACGGGCACTACCGGCTCAACTGGACCTTCGTCGGCGAGAACGGCAGCGCCAAGCACAAGGTGTTCGACGTTCAGTGCGCCACCTCCTCGCCGTCGCCGTCCGGGTCGCCCTCGCCCTCGGGATCACCGTCCGGATCGCCGTCCGGGTCGCCCAGGCCGTCCGGATCGCCCCGGCCGTCGGCGAGCCCCTCGCCGTCCCCGTCGGTGGGCGGCCACGGCGGCCCCTCCTCCAGCTCCTCCCCCTCGCACAGCCCCTCCCCCTCGTCCAGCCCCTCCCCGTCGCACGGCGGACCGCACGGCGGGGTCGGCACCGGTGGTGGCGGCACCTCCGGGCCGAACACCGCCGAGATGCTCGGCGGCTCGGCGCTGATCGCCACGGCGGCGTGGTTCGGCGTCCGCTCGCTGCGCCGGCGCGCCGGACGCAATGCCGAGTCCTGACGCCCGGCACCGCCGCGCCGCGGCGCTGGGCCCCGGCCGTCTGACGGCCGGGGCCGTCGCCGTCACGGTGGCCGCCGGGGCGTGGCTCGTGCAGGACGGGAGCGCGGGCAGCGGAGGCCCGCCGCTGCCTCCCGCTCCGGCCGCCGCCCCGGCGCCCTCCCCCGGTCCGCTCCCGGGCACGGCCCCGGTGCCCTCCCCGGGTTCGCTCCCGGGGCCCGCCAAGCCCGCGCCGGCGCCGCTGCCCGCGTCGACGCCCACCCGGATCAGGATCCCGGCCATCAAGGTGGACGCCCCGCTGGTGGGCCTCGGCCTCGACTCCGCCCAACACCTGGCCACCCCGCCGATGGAGCAGCGCAACCTGGCCGGCTGGTACCGCGACGGCGTCACCCCCGGGGCGGCCGGCAACGCGCTCACCATCGGGCACGCCGACAACCGCACCGGGCCGGCCGTCTTCTACCGGCTGGGCCTGCTGCGCCCGGGCGACACCGTCGAGGTGCTCCGCCAGGACCGGCGGACAGCGGTGTTCACCATCGACGACGTGCGGGTGTTCGCCAAGAAGGACTTCCCGGACGCCCTGGTCTACGGCGCGACCGACCGTCCCGAACTGCGGGTGATCACCTGCGGCGGCAAGTTCGACCGCAAGACCGGTTACGAGTCCAACACCGTGGTCTTCGCCCATCTCTCCTCCGTCCGCTGAGGGAGTCCCGGTGGCCGGCGGCGCCGGCCGGCGTGACAGTCGGCGTGACGGCCGGCGTGACAGTCGGCGTGACAGCCGCGTGACGGCCTGCGTGACGGCCTGCCCGAGGGGTCGGGTGGAGGGTCCGCCCGGCGGCCCGTCAGTAGGACTTGGGCAGGCCGAGGGTGTGCTGGGCCACGTAGTTGAGGACCATCTCCCGGCTGACCGGCGCCACCCGGCCGACCCGGGTGGCGGCCAGCAGGGTGGCCAGCCCGTACTCCTGGGTGAGGCCGTTGCCCCCGAGGGTCTGCACGGCCTGGTCGACGGTCCGGGCGGCGGCCTCGCCGGCCGCGTACTTGGCCATGTTGGCCGCCTCGCCGGCCGCGTGGTCGTCGCCCGCGTCGTAGAGCAGCCCGGCCTTCTGGGTCATCAGCCGGGCCAGTTCGATCTCCACCGCGCACTGGGCCAACGGGTGGGCGAGGCCCTGGTGGGCGCCGATCGGGGTCGACCAGACGGTGCGCTCCTTGGCGTACCCGACGGCCTTGCCCAGGGCCTGGCGGGCGAGGCCGAGCGAGAAGGCGGCCGTCATGATCCGCTCGGGGTTGAGGCCCGCGAAGAGCTGGAGCAGCCCGGCGTTCTCGTCACCGACCAGCGCCTCGGCGGGCAGCCGGACGTCGTCCAGGAAGACCTGGAACTGCTTCTCCGGCGCGACGAGTTCCATCGGTATGGGCCGGTACTCGAAGCCGGGGGTCTCGCGCGGGACGACGAAGAGGGCCGGCTTGAGCTTGCCGGTGCGGGCGTCCTCGGTACGGGCGACGAACAGCACGGCGTCGCAGTGGTCGATGCCGGAGACGAACACCTTGCGCCCGGTGAGCAGCCAGTCGTCGCCGTCGCGGCGGGCGATGGTGGTGATGCGGTGGGAGTTCGAGCCGGCGTCGGGCTCGGTGATGCCGAAGGCCATCTTCCGGGTGCCGTCGGCGAGCCCGGGCAGCCACTGCCGCTTCTGCTCCTCGGTGCCGTAGCGGGCGATGACCGTGCCGCAGATCGCCGGCGAGACGATCAGCAGCAGCAACGGGCAGCCCGCAGTGCCGAGTTCCTCCAGGACGATGGCGAGGTCGGTGATGCCGCCGCCCCCGCCGCCGTACTCGACGGGCAGGTTGACGCCGAGGTAGCCGGCCTTGCCGGCCTCGGCCCAGAGCTCCTCGGCGGCCTCGCCGGCGCGAGCCTTTGCGAGGTAGTACGCGGAGCCGTAGCGGTTGCCGAGGCCGGCCACGGCGCGGCGCAGGTCCTGGCGTTCGGGGCTCTCGATCAACGGGCTTCCGGGGGTGGTGCGCGGTGCGGACATGTTCCGGTCCTTCCGGGCGGGGTCGGCTGACGGGGCGGGTGACTGCGGCTCCCGGCCGCAGGTGCGGGTTCGGGCGGCAGGCGTGGGTTCGGGCGGCCGGCGTGGGTCCGGCGGCAGGTACGGGTTCGGGCGCGTGCTCACGGGTGCGGCAGTGCTGACGGCTTCGGCGGTGCGTCCGGGTGCGGCGGTGCGTCCGGGCGGCGGTGCGCCTGGGTTCTGCCGCACGCACGGGCTCCCCCCGGCGCGTGCCTACGACTTCGGCTGCACGACGGCGAGCAGGGTGCCGAGTTCGACCTGCTGGCCGGGGACGGCGCGCAGTTCGGCGAGGACGCCGTCGGTGGGGGCGGTGACGCGGTGCTCCATCTTCATCGCCTCCAACCAGAGCAGTGGCTGGCCGGCGGTGACGGTGTCGCCGACGGCGGCGGCCGTCCGGACGACGGTGCCGGGCATCGGGGCGAGCAGCGCACCCGGGTCGGTGTCGGCGGCGGGGTCGGGGAAGCGGTCCAGGACGGTGAGCACGGTGGAGCCGCCGGGGCTGTCGACGAACACCCGGTCGCCGTGGCGGGCCAGGTCGAAGGTGTGGCGGAGCAGGCCGGTCCGCAGTGTGACCCGCTCCGCGGAGGACGCGAGCAGGGCCGTGTCCGGGTGGCCCTCGGCCGCCAGTCCGTCGCGGGTGATCCGGTAGCGGACCTCGAACTCGGTTCCGTCGTCGGCGCGGTAGCGCTTGACCTGCGGCTGGGAGGGGAGGTTGCGCCACCCCGACGGCAACGGGGTGCGGTGGGCCGCCGCATCGCCGAGGGCGGCGGCCAGGGCGGCGAGCGCGGTGTGCGCGCCGTCCCGGGCGGTGAGTTCGGCCGCGTGCTCGGCCAGGAATCCGGTGTGCAGCCGCTCGGCCAGGAACGCCGGGTGCCGCAGCGTCCGCACCAGCAACTCCCGGTTGGTGGCGGGCCCGTGGATGCGGGCCCGGGCGAGCGCGTCGGCCAGCCGCCGGGCGGCGGCCGACCGGGTCGGTGCCCAGGCGATCACCTTCGCCAGCATCGCGTCGTAGTGCACGGTGACCTCGTCGCCGTTCCCGACACCGGAGTCCAGCCGCAGGCCGGTCGGCCCGTCACCGCCGAACTCTGTGTGCGACAGCGGGAGTTCGAGGCGGTGGACGGTGCCCGTCGCAGGCCGCCAGTCGCTGCCCGGATCCTCCGCGTAGAGCCGGGCCTCGATCGCACAGCCGACCGGCTCGGGCGCCGGCCCGACGAGCTTCCCGCCCTCGGCGACGGCGAGTTGGAGCGCGACCAGGTCGACGCCGGTGACGGCCTCGGTCACCGGGTGCTCGACCTGGAGGCGGGTGTTCATCTCCAGGAAGTAGAACCGGCCGTCCTCGGCCAGCAGGAACTCCGCCGTCCCCGCGCCGACGTACCCGATCGCTTGCGCGGCCTTGACCGCGGCGGCGTGCAGCTCCTCCCGCACCCGCTCCGGGAGCCCCGGCGCGGGCGCCTCCTCGACCACCTTCTGGTGCCGCCGTTGCAGGGAGCAGTCACGGTCGCCGACCGCCCAGACGGTGCCGTACGCGTCGGCGAGCAGCTGGACCTCGACGTGCCGGCCGGTGGGCAGGTAGCGCTCGCAGAAGACCTCGTCGGAGCCGAAGCTCCTGGCCGCCTCGGCGCGGGCGGCGGCGAGCTGCCCGGCCACCTCGTCCAGCCGGCGGACCACCCGCATGCCGCGCCCGCCGCCGCCCGCGGCCGCCTTGACCAGCAGCGGCAGGTCGGCCTCGACGGGGTCGGTGACGGCGTCCAGGACCGGCACTCCGGCGGCGGCCATCAGCCGCTTGGCCTCGGTCTTTGAGCCCATCGCGGCGATCGCCGCCGGTGGCGGGCCGATCCAGGTGAGGCCGGCGTCCAGAACGGCCTGCGCGAAGCCGGCGTTCTCGGAGAGGAAGCCGTAGCCGGGGTGGACGGCGTCGGCGCCGGCGGCGAGCGCCGCCTGGACGACCAGGTCGGCGCGCAGGTAGGTGTCGGCGGGCGCCGCGCCGGGCAGGCGCACGGCGGTGTCCGCCTCACGGACGTGCGGGGCGTCCGCGTCCGGGTCGGAGTGGACGGCGGTGGTCGCGATGCCCAGGCTCCGGCAGGTGCGGAAGACCCGGCGGGCGATCTCGCCCCGGTTGGCGACCAGCAGGTGGGTGATCGGTCGTTCTGTGGCCATGTCTGGGTTCCTCACATCCGGAAGACGCCGTAGCCGCGCGCGCCTTCGACGGGCGCGTTGTGGATCGCGGAGAGGCAGAGTCCGAGCACCGTCCGGGTGTCGCGCGGGTCGATCACCCCGTCGTCGTAGAGGCGGCCGGAGAGGAAGACCGGCAGCGACTCCGCCTCGATCTGCTGCTCGACCATCGCCCGGATCGCGGCGTCCGCGTCCTCGTCGTAGGGCTGCCCCTTCGCGGCGGCGGACTGCCGGGCCACGATGGACAGCACGCCCGCGAGTTGCTGCGGGCCCATCACCGCCGACTTGGCGCTCGGCCAGGCGAACAGGAACCGCGGCTCGTACGCCCGCCCGCACATGCCGTAGTGGCCGGCGCCGTAGGAGGCGCCCATGAGGACGGAGATGTGCGGCACGCGGGAGTTGGCGACGGCGTTGATCATCATCGCGCCGTGCTTGATGATGCCGCCCTGCTCGTAGTCCTTGCCGACCATGTAGCCGGTGGTGTTGTGCAGGAACAGCAGCGGGATGTCGCGCTGGTTGGCCAACTGGATGAACTGGGCGGCCTTCTGGGACTCCTGGCTGAACAGCACGCCCTGCGCGTTGGCGAGGACGCCGACCGGGTAGCCGTGCAGCCGGGCCCAGCCGGTGGCGAGGCTGGTGCCGTAGAGCGGCTTGAACTCGTCGAAGTCCGAGCCGTCGACGATCCGGGCGATCACCTCGCGCGGGTCGAACGGCACCTTGAGGTCGCCGGGGACGATGCCGAGGAGCTCCTCCTCGTCGTACTTCGGCGGTGCGGCGGCCGCGTCCGGGCCGGGTCCGGGCTTGCGGTGGTCGAGCCGGGCGACGATCCGGCGGGCCAGGCGCAGCGCGTCCGGCTCGTCCACGGCGAAGTGGTCGGCCAGGCCGGAGGTGCGGGCGTGCATGCCGGCGCCGCCCAGCGACTCGTCGTCGGACTCCTCGCCGGTGGCCATCTTCACCAGCGGAGGCCCGCCGAGGAAGACCTTGGCCCGCTCCTTCACCATCACGGTGTGGTCGGACATCCCCGGCACGTACGCGCCACCGGCGGTGGAGTTGCCGAACACGACCGCGACGGTGGGGATTCCGGCCGCGGAGAGGCGGGTGAGGTCGCGGAAGAGGGCGCCGCCGGGGATGAAGATCTCCTTCTGGCTGGGCAGGTCGGCGCCGCCCGACTCGACCAGGTTGACCAGCGGGAGGCGGTTGGTGAGGGCGATCTCGTTGGCACGCAGGGCCTTGCGCAGCGTCCAGGGGTTGCTGGCGCCGCCGCGGACGGTGGGGTCGTTGGCGGTGATCACGCACTCCACGCCCTCGACCACGCCGATGCCGGTGACCAGGGCCGCTCCCACCGGGTAGTCGCTGCCCCAGGCGGCGAGCGGGGAGAGTTCGAGGAACGGCGAGTCCTGGTCGATCAGCAGCTCGATCCGCTCGCGCGGCAGCAACTTGCCGCGGCTCCGGTGCCGTTCGACGTACTTCGGGCCGCCGCCGGCCAGCGCCTTGGCGTGCTCCTCGGCCAGCGCGCCGAGCTTGTCGAGCATCGCGGCGCGGTGCTCGGCGTGGTCGGCGCCGGCCAGGTCGAGGCGGGTGGGCAGGACGGTCACAGCAGCGCCTCCGGGATGTCGAGGTGGCGGGAGCGCAGCCACTCGCCCAGCGCCTTGGCCTGCGGGTCGAACCGGTGCTGGGCGGCGACGCCCTCACCGAGCAGGCCTTCGAGGGTGAAGTTGACCGCGCGGAGGTTGGGCAGCAGGTGCCGGGTGATGGTCAAGTCTGCGGTCTCGGGGAGGAGGTGGCGAAGCCGCTCGGTGGTGAGGGTGTGCGCGAGCCAGCGCCAGCCGGCCTCGTCGCGGGCCCAGACGCCGAGGTTGGCGTCACCGCCCTTGTCGCCGCTGCGGGCACCGGCCACCAGCCCGAGCGGGGCGCGGCGGGTCGGGCCCTGGTCGGCCAGGGGGGCGGGGGCCGTGGGTTCGGCCACCGGCCGCCGGGCGACGGGTTGTTCGGCGTCCAGTTGTCCAGCCGCCAGTTGCTCGGCGGCCGGCGCAGGAGGGACGGCGATCCGGCGGCCGTCCGGCAGTACTGCCGTCTGCTCGACCTTCCCGGCATCGACGTGGGCGGCCGTGAACACCCCGTACGGGGCGCCCGGTCCGGGCGGGGCGGTGAGGTGAAATCCGGGGTATCCGGCCAGGCCCAATTCGACGGCGGCCTTGCCGAGTTCGCGTCCCACCTTGGCCGGGTCACGGTCCCGCGCGGTGAGTCGGAGCAGTGCCGAGGCGGTCTCCTCGGTGGCGGCGTCGTGCTGGTCGGTCCGGGCCAGCGTCCAGCGCAGCTCGGCCGGGCGCGCGTCCGGCGGCAGGGCCTCCTCCAACTGCCGTTGCACCAGGGCGGCCTTGGCCTCGATGTCGAGCCCGGTGAGGACGAAGACCACCTCGTTGCGGTGTCCGCCGAGCCGGTTCAGGCCGACCTTGAGGGTCGGCGGCGGCGCCTCCCCGCGCACCCCGTCGATCCTGACCCGGTCCGGCCCCTCCTGCGTGAGCCGGACGGTGTCCAGCCGGGCCGTCACGTCCGGGCCCAGGTAGCGCGCCCCGCCGGTCTCGTACAGGAGTTGGGCGGTGACGGTGCCCGTGGTGACCGCCCCGCCGGTGCCCGGGTGCTTGGTGATCACGCTGGAGCCGTCGGCGTGCAGTTCGGCGATCGGGAAGCCCGGCCGGACGACGTCGTGCTCGCGGAAGAACGCGTAGTTGCCACCGGTCGCCTGCGCGCCGCACTCCAGCACGTGCCCGGCCACGACGGCCCCGGCGAGAGAGTCCAACTCGCTCGCATCCCAGCCGAAGTGGGCGATGGCGGGCCCGGCGACCAGCGCCGCGTCGGTCACCCGCCCGGTGACGACCACGTCCGCCCCGCCCTTGAGGCACTCGGCGATCCCGAAGGCGCCGAGATAGGCGTTGGCGGCCAGCAGACCCTCGGGCAGGCCGAGTTCGGCCCGGCGCGGCAGCAGGTCGTCGCCCTTGACGTGCGCGACGGCGGCCTCCAGCCCCTGTCGCTTGGCCAACTCCCTGATGGCCTCAGCGAGTCGGGCCGGGTTCAGCCCTCCCGCGTTGACCACGATCCGCACCCCGCGTTCCAGCGCCAGACCGAGGCACTCCTCCATCTGGCGCAGGAACGTCTTCGCATACCCGAGGGACGGGTCCCTGAGCCTGTCCCTGGCCAGGATCAGCATGGTGAGCTCCGCCAGGTAGTCCCCGGTCAGCACATCCAGCGGCCCGTCCGTCAGCATCTCCCGGACCGCCGAGAAGCGGTCCCCGTAGAACCCCGACGCATTTCCGACCCGCAACACAGCACGCGACCCCACAGGCACGCCTCCCCTACCGGTGGCCACAATCCTTGCCGTCGCGCAGCAGCGTGGCACCGGCACGAAGAAAAAGCAATCATGCCTGCTTGTTTTCTTCGCACCCCTGCGCCGCACCACCCGCGCGTGTGGCCGGAAGTCGTAGTCGGCGGCTGGAAGCGGCAGTTGGCGGGAGTACCGCCTGACCGTCACCGGCTCCGGCCAGTGGTTGACGCGCGGCCTGTCCGAGCGGCAGTCCTGGCCGGCAGGCTCCGCGGGTGTGGCGAACGGCGGACTGTGGGTCGGTGTCCTCACTGCGCTCACCGCGCTCGGAACCGGCCACATCACCGCGCGGGCGACCTCACGCGCGGCGCCGGTCCAGACCCGGACAACCGCTACGACGGAGGCCCTCCGCGAGCAGCGCAGCCGACGTCGGTCCACCTACGGCCACCGGGTGATGACGAGCTGCGCGCACGCCTGCCCGGAGGTCACGTGGCAGATCGACGACGTCGATGCGACACGTGACCGCGAGGGCAAGGACCGGCTCCCGACGCAGGTGACGCGCATAGGATCGCCGGCATGGCACTGCGACCCGTTCATGTGAACATCAAGGCCCTTGACGCGTCGGCGGTCGGCCGGTTCTGGGCAGAGGCGCTCGGCTGGAGTGCCTACAGTCCCGGCGTGGTCACCTACGTCGGACCGGCGGGCGGCCCCGTGTGGCCGGACCCGGTCTTCGTCTGCGTCGACGTCATTCCCGTCCCGGAACCCAAGACCGCGACGAAGAACCGTGTGCACCTCGATCTCGCCACCACGTCTGGGGCCCACCAAACGGAGTTGGTCGCGCGCCTGCGGGATCTCGGTGCGACGCCCGCCGACGTGGGCCAGGGCGACGTGCCGTGGACGGTCCTCGCCGACCCCGAGGGCAACGAGTTCTGCGTGCTGGAGCCCCGGGAGGTCTACCGGGACACCGGGCCGATCGCCGCCATCGTGGTCGACTGCGCGGACCCGCGGGCCATGGCCCGGTTCTGGGGCGAGGCGATGGGCTGGACCCTGCACGCGGTGACCGACGATCAGGCGGTGTTCCGCTCGGCGAAGGGTGGCGGCCCGTATCTCGAGTTCCTCCGCACGCCCGGTGTGAAGACCGTGCCGGACCGCGTCCATCTCGACCTGCTGCCGTACCCCGGTGACGACAAGGAGGCGGAGGTGGCCCGGCTGCGGGCTCTCGGCGCCACCGACCTCGACGTCGGCCAGGGCGACGTCCCGTGGACGTGCATGGCCGACCCGGAGGGTCACGAGTTCTGCGTCCTCGCCCCGTCCTGACGTCGTCCTGACGCGAGGCCTTGACGACGCCCCGGCACGGGAGCGCAGCGCAGCGCGGCCCTGGGGGCAGGCCGCGCCTGCCAGCCGCGCCTGCCAGCCGCGTCGGCCTGCCGGTCCGTGAACGCCTCCGCCGGGTCATCCGCGGCCGAAGAACCGGCCCTCGCTCCAGTTCGGGGGCGACACCGGCCCGGTGCACGTGATCTCCTCGACCAACTCGCCCAGGGAGACCCGGAACGAGGCCTTCTGGAGCCCGTCGTGGAGCGACACCAGGAAGGAGCCGTCCGCGAGCCGGTAGATGCTGCGCCGGGGCTGCTCGCTCCAGCGGGCGAAGCCCCACGAACGCCCGGGCCGGTACGTGCGAGCCAGGTGTTCGGCGGTCTCCCGGGCCTCCTTCAGCGAGCGCGCCGCCTGCTCGACGTCCAGCCGCCAGTGCGCCCCGCCCTCCTCCGGGTGGTTCTCGTAGTCCTCCTGGACCAGCACGAACCACGTGCCGTCGGCCACCATCGCCCGCCCCTTCCCGTCGGCGTCGTCCCCGGGAGTCCGAGAGTCCGAGAGTCCGAGCAGCAACCTACGCTCGCCCCTTGCGCGGACGGGCGGGTTCCGCACGTCCGCCGACGGCGTGCGGCCGGCGGGCCGTGCGCCGCGCACGGCGGTGGCCGAGGGTGTGGCGGGCCGTGTGTCCGTTCCCGGAAAGCGTGGTCCCCGGGAGCGCCGCCGTGATTGTGTGGACTTCCGTGCCCGGACCCAGGGAGGTCGCCGTGTCCCGAACCCCGCAGGAGATCTTCGAGCGTTACGTCCATGCCGGCCCGATGACCCGCGATGCCGACGCCCTTGCCGAGAGCTTCACCGAGGACGGCGTGTTCGAGGCGCCGCTCGTCCCCGCCGGCGCCGAATTCCCCAGGAGGCTGGTGGGCCGCGAGGAGATCCGTCGTGCGATGGCGGCGCACTACGAGCGGCCGACGACGGACGCCCGTGTGCCGAACTTCGAGAAGTCCGCGTACGTGCTGCACACCACCTCCGATCCCGACGTGTTCATTGCCGAGATCGACACGGTCTTCGACGGAGACGACGGAGACGACGGGGACGGCGGGGACGTGGCCGTCTCGCTGGTCCAGATCTTCCGCGTCCGCGACGGGAGGATCGCCCATCTGCGCGACTACTTCGCGCCCGGGCTGGTGAGCTGAGGCCCGGGCGGCATCAGCTCAGCGGCAGGGCCATCTCCAGCAGCCGGCTCGCCGGGTCCAGCTCGTAGGGCTCGTCGAGACCGGTCAGGTCAAAGCCGCGGCGGCGGTAGAAGGCCGTCGCCCTCGGGTTGTCCTCGTGCACCCTCAGCAGGAGGCGCTCCGCCCCGGCCTCGGTGCGGGCCCAGTCGAGGATCGCGTCCAGCATGGCGTCCGTCACGCCGAGTTGCCTGCCCCGGTAGGCCGGATCGGTCCAGACGCCGACCAGCACCGCCGCCTTCGGCTCGGGCGTGAAGGAGATCATCGTGCCGACCCACCGGCCGTCCGGGGCCACCGCCGCGAACCCCGCGCTCCCCTCCGCGCTGACCCGGGCCACCCGCGAGCGCCACTCGTCCTCGCCGTGGCCGAGCGCCGTCTCGTACGTCTCCATGAAGGCCATCGGCGTGTCCAGCAACTGCGCGAGCCGCACCTCGCGCATCCGCTCCCAGTCCCCGGGGCCGATGCGCTCCACTCGGTAGTCCATTGCGTCCTCCCTCTGTCCCGCCTGCTCACGCGATCATGAGACTCGAAGCAGCATAGGCACAGGCCGGGGCGGGCCCAGGCGGGACGGCGGCTCCCAGGCGGGTGACCGGCGGTCAGGAGCGCGCGACAGACAGGATCCGGTGCGACGGCCAGGAGCCGGTGCGACGGGCAGGAGCCGGTGCGGCGATCAGGAGCCGGTACGGCGGTCCAGGCCGTCGAGCAGGAGTCGCAGGCCGTATTCGAACCGGTGGTCCGGGGTGCGGTCGGCCCAGTGGCGGATGGCCGTGCCGATGGCCGGGTAGTCGCTGGTGTCGGCGGCGTCCGGCGTCGGGGTGCGGTCGGTGGTGGCGAGTTGGTGTTCCCGGCTCTGTTCCTCGATGACGTGGCCGAGGACGTAGTCCTGGATGGTGAAGAAGGCCAGTGCGGTCTCCGTCGCCGGCACTCCGGCGGCGGCGAGGGCCTGGACCGCGGCCTCGCCGAAGCCGAGGGTGTTGGGCCGGCGGACGTACGTCCCGGACAGGACCCGGGCGCCGTCCCGGCGGGTGAGCAGGGCGCGCCGCAGCCGTCGGGCGAGTTCGGCGGTCCGCTCGCGCGGCGGGAGTGCGACGTCGACGTCGGCGACGCCGCTCATGATCTCCTCGGCGATGGCCTCCAGCAGGGCCTGCTTGTCGCGGTAGTGCCAGTACAGGGCACTGGGGCCGACGCCCAGGGACGTGGCGAGGCGGCGCATGGTGAGCCCGTCCAGGCCGTCCTGGTCCAGCAGGCCGAGCGCTCCGGCGAGCACGTCCTCGCGGTGCAGGCGCACGCGGATCTCCTTGCTTGGCGGGCGGGTTGGGCCGCCTTCATGGCCCTGGGCACCCGCGTTGACACACCGTTGAGCCTACCCTAACTTGAACACTGTTCTACTAGAACACCGTTCAGGTTTGGAGCAGACATGTCCATGCCCTCCTCCGCGTGCAACCCCGCCGCGCCCCCTCCGGCCACCACGCCACCGCCCGCCGCGCCCGCCATCACCGCCACGCCACCGCCCACCACCACGCCGCCGTCCACCGACCCGCCGCCGCCCGGACCGCCGCGCCTGCTGCGGCCCGGCCTGCCCGTCGCGGCAGCGGTGGCGATCGCCTGCACCGCGTCGTTCATGGTCGTCACGGACGGCGCCATCGTGAACGTGGCCCTGCCCGCGATGAGCGCCGACCTCGGACTCGGATCCGCCGCCGCCCGCTGGGTGGTGGACGCCTACCTGCTGGTGCTGGGCGGCTTCACGCTGCTCGCGGCCCGTGCCGGCGACCTCTTCGGCCGCCGGGCCACCCTCCGGGCAGGTCTGGTGCTGTTCACCGCCGCCAGTGCCGTCGGCGGCCTGGCCGGCAGCGGCCCGGCCCTGATCGCGGCCCGCGCCGCCCAGGGACTGGGGGCCTCGGCGCTCGCGACCTCGACCCTCGGCGTCGTCCTCGCCGTCACCGCCGACCGGCCCGAGCTGCGCCGGCGCGCCATGTCCGCCTGGGCCGCTTCGAGTTCGTCGGCCGCGGCACTCGGCGTGCTGCTCGGCGGCATCCTCACCGAACACGCCGGCTGGCGCTGGGTGATGTACGTCAACGTGCCCGTCGGCCTCGCCCTGATGGTCGCCGTCCGCCTCTGCCTGGAGCCCTCCGACGTCCGCGGCTCCCTCCGCCGCCTGGACCTGCCCGGGGCCTTCGTCTCGACCACCGGCGTCGGCCTGCTCCTGTTCGGTGTCACCCGCGGCGGCGAGAACGGCTGGACGTCCCCCACCACGCTCGTCACCCTCGCCGCGGCGGCCCTGCTGCTCACCGCCTTCGTACGCGTCGAGGCACGCAGCGCGAACCCGCTGGTCCGCCTTCCGGTGTTCCGGCTGCCCGGCGTACCGGCCGGGAACCTCGTCGTGCTGTTGCTCGGTTCGAGCCTGACGGCGTCGTTGTTCCTCGTCTCCCAGCTGATGCAGCAGGTCCTCGGCTACTCCGCCCAGCAGGCGGGCCTGGCGATGCTGCCGATGGGCGTGTGCCTGGCCGTGGCCGCACTGGTCTCCCGGCGGCTGCTGGATGCCGGGGCGCGCCGGCTGCCGCTGTACGGGGGCACCGTGGCGGCGGCCGGGCTGCTCTGGCTCGCCGCCCTGCCGACCGACGCCCGCTACGCGGCCGACCTGCTCGGCCCGCTGCTGCTGATCGGGTCCGGCCTCGGTCTGATGCTGATGTCCGCCACCACGGCGGCCACCGCTGCCGTCCCGCCCGCCGAGGCCGGCCTCGCCTCGGGCCTGCTCAACACCTCCCGCCAACTGGGCGGCGCCCTCGGCCTCGCCCTGCTCGGCGCCATCGCCCAGTCCGCCACCGGCCCGGCTGCGGACACCGCCTCCGCTGCCACCGGTGCCGCCGCCGCCCTCCTGCACGGCTCCCGAGCGGCGCTGCTCGCCGCCGCGGCGCTCAGCCTGCTGGGCGCGCTCACCTCCCTGCTCCTGCCCGGAAGCCGGAAAGCCGCCGGGAACGGCGGGATCAACAGCCCTACCAGTAATCGTTCTTGACGTATCATCAACACCCTTCGGAGAACATCCCTTGCACACCGGCAAGCACTACCCCGTCCTCGTCGTCGGCGGCGGCATCGTCGGCCTGACCGCCTCCCTCGCCCTCTCCCACCACGGGGTTCCCTCGCTCCTGGTCGAGGCCCACCCCGGCACCCACGACCACCCGCGCGCCCGCAGCCTCAACGCCCGCGCCATGGAGATCTACCGCGAACTCGGCGTGGCGGACGCCGTCCGCGAGGCCGGTGCCCCACTGGCCCGGGCCGAGGGACTGCACCGCGGCTCCGACCTCGCCACCGCCCTCGCCGACGTCCCGCGACGGCCGGATCCCGGCGACCGGCCCGAGAGCATCTTCGCCCCCGCCGCGATGGCCCGCTGGAGCCCGACCACCGGCCGCCGCGCGACCCTCGACGCCGTCGAACCCGTCCTGCTGGCAGCGGCCCGCCGCCGACCGGCCGAGATCCGCTTCGGCACCCTGCGCACCGGCCTCCGGCACGGCGACGACCACCTCACCGTCGACCTGACGGACGTGGCCACCGGCGTCACCGAGACCGTCACCGCCGACTACCTGATCGCCGCCGACGGCGCGGGCGGCGCGCTGCGCCACGAACTGGGCGTCTCCTCGACGTACGGCACCAGCCACGGGCACCAGCTCAACATCCTGTTCCGCGCCGACCTCGAACAGTTCGTCCGGGGAAGGGAGTTCAGCGTCGTCCTGATCGCGCGCGCAGGTGTGCGCGGCATGCTCACCGCCATCGACGCCCGCACCCGCTGGGCCTTCCACCTGCGCTACGACCCGGCCGTCGAGAGCCCCGCCGACTACCCGCCCGAGCGGTGCGAACAGATCCTGCGGGACGTCCTCGGGGTGCCCGGCGCCGAGCCCGAGGTGGTCAGCGTGCTGTCCTGGGAGGCCCGCGAGCGCACGCTCGACCGCCTGCGCGCGGGCCGGGTGTTCTTCGCCGGCGACGCGGCCCACCAGATGCCCCCGGCCGGCGCCCGCGGCGCCAGTACCGGCATCGCCGACGTCCACAACCTCGTCTGGAAGCTCGGCGCCGTCCTCGGCGGGCGGGCGGACGAGACCCTGCTGGACACCTACCAGGACGAACGCCACCCCGCCGCCGTCCACGCCGTTGCCGCCTCCGGCGCCAACGCCCGGGCCATGACCCCCGGCAGTTCCTCCCCCGATCCCGACTGGACCACCCCTGCCGCCCACGGCCTCGGCGACCGCTACCGTTCCGCCGCCGTCCTCTCCGACACGGGGGACCCGACGGACCCCGTCGCCGACGACCTCGACGGCGGCCCCGGCACCCGCCTCCCACACGCCTGGACCGACCCCGCCCGGTCGCGCTCCACCCTCGACCTCCCCGCCGGAGACTGGATCCTCCTCGGCCCGCCTGCCTGGCGTCTGCCCGCCGACACCGCCGGCCTGCGCCACGCCGACCCCGGGCCCGAGTTCGCCGCCCTCGCCGGTACCGCCACGGGCGGTGCCGTCCTCGTCCGCCCCGACGGCCACATCGCCTGGCGCTCCACCGAACCGACGAGCACCGATCCGACCACCACCGGCCCGACCACCACCGGCCGGACGACCACCGGGCCCGAGGATCCGGCCGCGGCCCTCGACGCCGCCCTGCGCCGACTGCCGTTCCGGGCGCGCCACAGCACGCACCGCCGGACGCCCGGGCCGACGGACCCCGCGATCCACCCCTAGACCGCTCAACCCCGCGGACACGTCGGTCGGTTGGCACGTCGGTCGGTTCCGCGGACACGTCGGTCGGCGGACACGTCGGCCGGTTCCGCGGACACGTCGGTCGGCGGACACGTCGGCCGGTTCCGCGGACCCACTGCACCGGCCCGGCCGGGACGAACCGGCCCGGTGCAGGACCGCCCGGCAACCGGCGACCGCCCCGCGGCGCCGCGACCGGAGCGGCGTGAGCCCTGCCCAGGGGCTCGCCCGCTTCCGGGAGCACCTCCTCCGACGGGATCGTGTCGTCTGCTGCCGACACGGTTTCAGGAGCAGCAAAGGACCGGCCGGCGATCCCTCCAGCTCCCGGCAGCCACCAGGGAAGGAGCGGCCGGCCACGACGGGGACCGCCGTGGCCGGCCGCGGGTTCGCGCCCCGGCGGTGCCCCGGCGGTGCCCCGGACGAAAAGGCCTGGCCGATCATCCTGACGGACGCTACGCTCACCCCGATGATGAACAACTCCCGCCACAGATTGGGGGACTCGTCCGCGCAAGGTGAGTGCTGATGCTCACTGGAACCGCGAACGAGGACCCGCGCCTGATCTCCCGGCGCCTTTCTCTCTGGCTGCGCGTGCGCGAGTACGCCGTGCCACCCTCCATGATCGAGACCGCGACCAGCCGCCGGTGCGCCGGGGACTGGGCAGGAGCGTGCGCCGCCGCAGGTGTCGACGTCGATGTCGACCTGCGGTCCCTGGCACACAGTCACGGGCACGACCTCGTGGCCCGCGTCCGCGACGATCTGCGCCATCTGGCACCCGACCTGCTGCGCTGGCACCTGCCCCGGATCGCCCCCGACGGCCTGCTGCGCCCCGGGCTGACCGTCACCCTGGCCCGGTACGACACGGCCGGGCGGGACGGCACAGGACCCGACGACACGGCACCCGACGACACGGCACCCGACGGCACAGGACCCAACGGCTCAGGACCCAACGGCACCGGGCCCAACGGCACCGGGCCCAACGGCACCGGGCCCAACGGCACCGGGCCCAACGGCACCGGGCGCAACGGGACCGGGCGCGATCGCGCGGGCCTGCTGCACCTGGTGGTGCGCACCCCGCCGGCCTGGGCGGATGCCGGCCAGCGGATCAGCCTCGCGCTGTGGGACGGTTCCCGCAGCGCGGACGGCGACCGCCGTCACCCGCACCCCCACCCCAGCAGACGCTTCCGGCTCGACCTGCACCGGCACCTGTGGGACGCCCGCAGGACGGACGAGCTGCGCATCCGGTCCGGGGCCGACCGGCCGGCCGCCGAAGGCCCGCCGCCGGGGACCGACCCCGGGACGGTGCCACGGTGGGACCTCCTCCTGGGGCAACGCTGCGCCGTCGACCGGTGGGCGGCCGAGGCGGGGTTGCTGATCCGCGCCGAGGGCCGGGCCGCCAGTGCCGTCATGGTGCGGCTCGGTGGCCGCCAACGGCTCCTCCTGCGCCTGGACGCGGACGGGAACGAACTCGGCATCTCGGGGGCACCCACCGGCGGGGCCCCCGGACTGCCGGTCCTGCCCGACGCGGCGGTCTGGGTGCCACCCGACCTGGAACTGCTGCGCGCCGGGCTGATCGGGCCCGACGGGCTGCACCCGTTGGTGGCCAGGGCGCTGGTTCCGGGCCGCCGGCCGGCCGGCCCGCTCCGGAGTCCGGACCGGCCGGGAGAGCCGCGCATCGTGGAGTGCCGGGGCGCCCGGCACCGGATCGGCCTGGTCGACGGGGTACTCGCCCCGCTGGACCACGACCCGGCCGAGATCCGCCGCGAGGAGCTGCTGGTCGCCCTGACCGGCACCCCGCTCCCCTGCCTCCGAGCGATCGACGAGGCGCACCGCCGGCCGGACTGCCTCACCGGCGTCCGGGAACGCCTCGACCACGGCGACACCGCCGGTGCACTGGCCGTCGTCGAGGGCCTGCTCGGCCCCGAGGCACTGCTGCGCACCGGCCCGCTGCGGGACGAACTGGAGGCGGCCGCCCTGCGCCGGATCGCCTACGGGATGTTCCGGGCCGGCCTGGCCGACGGCCGGCCGCATCCGCAGCGCAGCCCTCGCCGCGACCGCCGCTCGCGCCCGCGCCTCGCCGCCTCCTGCTGACCCGGCCTCCGACCCGGACCTCCGACCCGGTCCCGGACCGGCCCCGAACCGGCCCCGAACCGTCACACCTGCCGTCCCTTACGCGCACCACCGCCTCACGCGCGCCATCCCGGCACGCGAACCGCCACCCACCCGAACCGCCCTCCACACGGGCCGCCCCGTACGCGAACCGTCCCGTACACGAGCTGTCCCGTACGCGAACCGTCCCGGCGCACGAACCCACAGGTGATCGAACATGCCATCAGACACGCCCACGCACGCCCTGCCGAACCCGGCCACCCGCACCTCCCACCACGACCTCCTCCACCTCGACGCCCCCCTGCACGACGGTCCCCTGCACGACGCCCCCCGGCACGACGTCCGCCGGCTCGACGTGGCCGGCGAGTTGCTGACCCTGCTGCGGACCACCACGACCGAACCCCGCCCCGACATCCAGCTGGAGGCGCTGACCCTGGCCGTCGCCGCCGACCTGCCCGTACTCCTCTGGGGCGAGCCCGGGATCGGCAAGACCGCGGCCCTGACACAGCTCGCCGAGGCGCTGGACCTCCCGCTGACCACGGTGATCGCCAGCGTGCACGAACCCTCCGACTTCTCGGGCCTGCCCATCCTCGGGGACGATCCCGCCCAGCAGGGCGTCCCGATGGCCCCGCCGGACTGGGCGGTCCGGCTGGTCCGGGCCGGCCGGGGGCTGCTCTTCCTCGACGAGCTGTCCACCGCACCGCCGGCCGTGCAGGCCGCCCTGCTCCGCCTGGTGCTGGAGCGGCGCATCGGCACCCTCCAACTACCCCCCGGGGTCAGGATCGTGGCCGCGGCCAACCCCCGCTCCTCGGCGGCCGACGGCTGGGAGCTGAGCCCGCCGCTGGCCAACCGGTTCGTCCACCTCCAGTGGACCCACGACACCGAGGTCGTGGTGCGCGGCCTCGGCGGAACGTGGCCCCGCGCCACCCTGCCACGGCTCGCCCCCGAGGCGCTGCCGGAGGCCGTCGCCTTCGCCCGCCGTGCGGTGTGCGGGCTCCTGGCCGCCCGCCCCGGACTCGTGCACCGGCTGCCCGGCAGCGAGACCCGCCGGGGAGGCGCCTGGCCCTCGCCGCGGAGCTGGGAGATGACGCTGCACCTGATCGCCTTCGCGACCGCGGCCGGCTCCTCCCGGGAGGTGCTCTCCCTCCTGGTGCGGGGCACCGTGGGGGACGGCCCCGGGCTTGAGCTGCTGGCGAGCCTGGACCGGATGGACCTCCCCGACCCCGAACTGCTCCTCGCCGACCCGGCGGGTGCCGCGCTGCCCGAACGGGGGGACCTGCGCCAGGCCGTGCTCGACGGCGTGGTGGCGGCGGTCCGTGCGCGCCCGGACCGGGCCCGCTGGGACGCCGCCTGGGCGCTGCTGGTCCGGGCGTTGGAGACCGGGGCCCCGGACCTGGTGGTCGTCCCGGCGACCACGCTCGCCTCGCTGCGCCAGGAGGACTGGGACGTCCCCGCGGCCATCGAGCGGCTCGCGGGCGCGGTGTCGCTCTCCCGGCGCGCGGACCGGGCCGCCGACCGGGCGGCGGCGCGGGTCGCCACGGTCGCCACGAAGGCCGGCCGGTGACCGCCGACGCCCCGCGGGCCCCGGGCATCCCGCGGGCCCCGGACACCCGGCAGGGCCCGCAGGGCCCGGGCAACCCGAGGGTGACGGGCGCGCCGAGGGTCACGGGCACACCCGTGGCCACGGGCACACCCGGGGCCATGGACGCCGGGCGACCGGAGCCGGAACTGGACTTCGACAAGCTGTTCGCCTCCCGGCTGCAGGCCGCCCGGGCACGGCCCTACCTGGCGACGGCGCTGTTCGCCCTCCA
This sequence comes from Kitasatospora sp. NPDC056181, assembly GCF_042266225.1. Classification (NCBI taxonomy): domain Bacteria; kingdom Bacillati; phylum Actinomycetota; class Actinomycetes; order Kitasatosporales; family Streptomycetaceae; genus Kitasatospora; species Kitasatospora sp. NPDC056181. The sequence continues at coordinate 29,811 of NZ_JBHJUK010000022.1, read as the reverse complement.
CCCCGTGGAGTCACGGCTGGTGCCCACGATGGCCGTCGACCGGCACTGGCGGTGCTACGTCTCACCGGCGTTCGTCGCCCGGACGCCGGTGGAGGAACTGGCCGGTGTCTGGGTGCACGAGGTGTCGCACCTGCTGCGCGACCATCACGGGCGCAGCGACCGGGTCGCGCGGGAGCGTGGCCTGACCGGCCCGGGGGAACGGCTGCGGATGAACATCGCGGCGGACTGCGAGATCAACGACGACGTGTTCGGTGACGGGCTGGTCCGGCCCGAAGGCGCTGTCGGCCCAGGCACGCTGGGGCTGCCCGAGGGCGAGCTCATGGAGGACTACCTGCGGCAGTTCAGGCTCGGACCGTTCACCGAGGCCCTGGCGTGGCTGGACTGCGGCAGTGGCGCCGACGGGCTGGACCGGGCGTGGGACGAAGGGCCGGACGGCGCGCACGGCCTCAGTGCCCAGGAGCGGGACGCCGTCCGGTTCCGGGTGGCGCAGGGCATCACCGGCCGCCCCGGGAACGCCCCGAAGGGGTGGCAGCGGTGGGCGGAGGAGGCGTTCCACCCGCCGCAGCCCTGGCGGGACCTGCTGGGGGCGGCGGTCCGCTCGGCGGCCTCCGCCCCCGGTGCGGGCGAGGACTACAGCTACGGGCGGCCGTCGCGGCGCTCAGCCGGGGTGCCCGGTGCCGTGTTGCCGAGCCTGCGGCGCAGGCCGCCCCGGGTCTCCGTGGTCATCGACACCTCCGGGTCGGTCAGTGACACCGAGCTGGGCAGTGCGCTCCTGGAGGTCGCCGCGATCACCCGTGCGGTGGGCGGCCGCCGCGACCTGGTCACCGTGCTGTGCTGCGACGCGGCGGCCCGGATCGTGCACCCGCTCTGCCAGGCCGGGGGAATCCCGCTGGTGGGCGGCGGGGGCACGGATCTGCGCACGGGCTTCGCGAGGGCGCTCCGGGCCCGGCCCCGGCCGGACGTCGTCGTGGTCCTGACCGACGGCCAGACTCCGTGGCCGAGCAGCCGGCCACCGTGCCGGACGGTGGTCGGCCTGTTCCCCCGGAGGCGGCCGGCACGGTCGTGGAACGAGGACGATCCCGACCACGTGCCCGACTCGCCGCCCGCGTGGGCGCGGGTCGTCGAGATCGGGTAGCCCCCGACGCCCGGCCGGCACCGGACCGGGCCCGCTATGCCGGGTGGCCCTCCCCCGGGTAGGGCAGCCAGCGGTAGCCCGGGGAGAAGGTGGTGAACCCCGGCGGGCGGCCGACCAGTTCCCAGACGCCGTCGGCGAGGACCAGGCCCGGGAACGCGCCGAGGTCCTCGTCCGCCGTCAACTCGTCGAAGAAGCGGAACATGTCGGCCTCGACCCCGGCCAGGGCGTACCGGTACCGGGCGGGCGCCGAGCGCAGGCACGCGTAGAGGTGGTGGCCGGCCTCGGTCATCGCACGGGCGTCCGCGTCGGAGCCGCTCCCCGTCCGGCTCAGCCCTCCGGGGACGGCCCACGCCCACCAGTTGCCCCGGTCGTCGCGGACCACGTCGGCAACCCACCCCGCGGCCCACCCGGTGTCCTGCCCGGTGCTCTGCCCAGCACCCTGCCCGACGTCCTGCCCGACGTCCTGCCCGGTGCCCTGCCGGGCGGCGAAGTGGCCGGCCACCGCCAGCGCGTCCGCCTGCGACGGCCCGCACTCGGCGCTCAGGCTGAAGATCCAGGCCATGTCACGGTCCTTCCTTCTCTCCCGGCGGCGTGGCCTTCACCCAGAGCGGCCTGGTCCGGGCGAGCGCCGCCTGGAGCTCGTCCACCGGAACGGGGGCCCGGGGGCCGACGTAGCCGTGCGTCCTCTTGTCCCTGACGTAGTGCAGCACCCCGGCGAAGACCGTGGGGCTGATGGCCCAGACCGGGTCCTTTCCCGTGCCGTCCTTGCCCGTGCCGTCCTTGCCCCACTCCGGCGGCCGGCGGTGCGGCAGGAGGTTCAGCGGCGTGTCCGGGGCCACCGACATGCCGCCGCCGGGCTGGGCGAGCCCGCCGACGACCTCCACGTCGGGGTTCGCGCCCCCTACCCGGACCCCGAGTCCGCGGGCGGTGGGCTCGGGCTTGGGGGACCCGCCCTGCTCGATCATGCTGCGGTAGACGAGCGACGGGTCCTTCTTCTCGCCGCCGTCCCGTTTCGGGCTCGCGGCGAGCGCCCCGGCCCTGGCGGCCTCCGTGGCGGGCGACGTGCCCGTACCGGGAGAGGCGGCCTGGCCGGCGGCCGGCCGTGGGGCGGGCACGGGCGCCGGGGCGGGGGCGGGCGGTTCCGGCACCGGCAGCGGCTCCGCCGGGGCGAGGTCGACCGCCGCGTTGCCGTCGAAGCCCGAGGCCACCGTGCCTCCGGAGCCACCACCCGACGACGGCTGCACCTTGGGCCGGAATCCCGGGTGCGAGGCGATGTCGACGACCTCGCCGCCACCCGCGGCCACCCCGACACCAGCACCGGCACCAGCACCGGCGCCCGCACCAGCCCCGGCCCCGGCACCCGCCGCGGCTCCGCGACCGGCGGCCCCGAGCCCGCGAAGCCTCGCCCGGGCACCGGCGACCGCGAGGACCGCCATGACGAGGTGCCAGATCACCCGGACGAAGGACCGGGACGCCTCCGTGATCCGCGCCTTGTCCCCGTGCGCGGCGCGGCACAGCGACCACCAGCGCAGGGCCTCCGCCACCGCGTCCTTCGTCTCGACGGCCGCGAAGTAGCCCAGCACGGCGAGCGTGATCACCTGGAGGATCGCCCCGACGACCTGGGTGATCCCGGTCGGCGCCGCCTCCGCCGCCCCGATCACGGCCTCGGCCGCGAGGAACGCACCCGTGATCAGCGTGATCCGGACCCAGTGCGCCTTGATGGCCTCCCAGACCTCGTCCTCGAAGAACTCCATGACGTGCTGCGGGGACTCCTCGATCGACGCGTACGCATCCCGGAGGAACGGACGCGGGTCGTGGCTGCGCAGCCAGTCCCCGACGCTGCGCCGGATCACCCTGCTGCTGTCCTGCCCCGCGCGGGGACGTCCGGCGCCGGCCGTGCGGGCCGGCTCGTGCGGCGCCCGGGAGCACTGGTCGGCCTCGGCCTCGCGGGCGTCGCCGACGCCCCCGAGCGAGAGTTCGCCGGTCCGCGGCGGCGACCCCGACTGCTGGAGCGAGTGCGCCAACTCGTGGGCGATCAGCCCGAGTCCCCGCGGGCTGTGCGGCACGTACGCGCCCTCGCCGAAGACCAGGTCCGGCCCGCTGGTGTAGGCCTGGGCGCCCACCGCCGCCGCCGACCTGGCGGCCCGGCCGTCGGCGTGCACGCGGACACCGCTGAAGTCGGCCCCGAACCTGCTCTCCATCGTCCTCCGGGCGCCGGTGTCGAGCGGCTGCCCCGGCGAGCGGAGCACCTCGTGGACGATCGGGGGGACCGCGGACGGCGCCCGCGACGGCTGCCGGGCGGGCGCCGCGGCCCTCGGAACCGGTCCCGGGCTTCTCCCCGGACCTGCTGCGCCCGCCTCGAACCCGCCCACGTGCTACCTCGTTCCCGTCTTCTTGGCCAGTCCGGACGAGACCAGCTGCTTGACGAGCGCGGCGACGGCCGCGTCCTTCCGGCGAGGCCAGTAGGTCGTCAGCCAGTAGTCGTGGACCAGTCGGCCCACCTCGACCGGGTGCACCGGCGCAACCTCCGCCAATTTGCCACCGCCGAGGTTCAGTTCGCGGTTGGCCTCCGCGTAGCAGGCGTACATCTCGTGTTCCACGGCCTGGTCGGCGCGGGCCGCACCCTTCGGGCCGACCTCGTACCCCTCGGCCACCGCGCCGTCGAGCAGTTGGCCTGCGCCGGTGAGCTTGTCCGCGGGTGAGAAGACGTACCGGGTGACGAACGAGGCGCCCTCGCTGCCCTTGCCGGACACCGTGTCGAACTCGCGGAGGGCGAAGTTCTCCGAGACGTGGCCCGTCGTCGTGTGGCCCCAGACGGAGCCCCCCTTGCCCTCCGCGATGAGCGAGTCGCGGACGACGGCCGCCAGCGAGTGCCTTCCGCCCGGCTCCATCGTGCCCTTCACCCAGTCCTCGCTCGCGTCCGGTTCGCGCCCCCCGTTGCAGGAGTACAGGACGACGGTCACGTTCGGTGCCAGCGCGGGGGCGATCTGCTTGATGACCGACGCCGCCGTGGAACTGCTGATCGAGCCGAGGCCGCACCAGTTGCTGGCCCCGTGGGCGAACACGGCGAGGGTCCGCACGGTGTTCGGGCCGGTCCCCGGGGGCACCGGTCCCTCGGGGGTCGGCGCCTTCGCCACGGCTGCGGGGAGCAGGGCACCGAGCGCCCGGACGGTGGCGGTCAGCGGGTGGTCCGCATCCGACATCGCCTCGCCGAACACGACGTTCGAGGCGGTGGCCTTCTTGCCCGTGAGAGCCAGAGCCTTCTCCCGCCTGGCCCACTTCCGGGCGGCGTTCCGCGCCTCCTCACGGTCCTTGGGGGACGGCATCGGGGCGTAGAAGGCGAGCGCCACGCCCGCCGGGAAGTCCTTGGCCAGCCGCTGTCCGAGCACCGCCTCGGGATCGGCGGGCGCAGCGGGACCGGTCCTGTCCGGGTTGTCCAGGTCGTCGCACTGGACGGCGAGCCCGCCGGCCGCCGACTGCTGCACCACGTGGCCGAGCTCGTGGGCGAGCAGGCCCTGCCCGGCCTCGCTCTGCGGGGCGTAACGGCCGGCGCCGAAGACGATGTCGTTCCCGACCGTGTAGGCCTTGGCATGCTGCCCCGCGGCCAGGCCGGCCGCCTGCGCATCGGTGTGCACCCGCACCCCGCTGAAGTCGTGCCCGAAGCGCGCGCTCATCTCCTGCCCGGTCCCGGCGTCGAGCGGCGCTCCAGGGGAACGCGGCACCAGGTGCTGGACGTGCGACGCCTCGCCCGGCTCCACCGGCGCCGGCGTGCTGAGGACCGCGCCGCCGACCGTGGCCGCCGCGTCGGCCTGCCGCTCGGCGCCCTCGCCCGCCGTGGCGGACGCTCGACCGGATCCCCTGTCGGCCGCTTCACCGGTCGTCTCCCCTTCTTCTCCCTCTGCGTGCCCCCGTAGCGGGACGTGGCTCAGGTCCGGCTGCCCCGCCGACGGGGTGGCGGGCTGCTGGAGGTCGGCGGTGTCGGGACGGTCGTGGCCGGCCCGGGCACCGCCGGGCACCGGGGGCGAGGGCGTGGGCGCGGGCGCGGGCTTCGAGTGGCTGCGGGACCGGTCGTGCATCCCACGCTCCTTTCCGGTTGGAACGGCGGGCTCCTCGGATCCGGTTTCCGGTTTCCGGTTTCCGGTTTCCGGTTTCCGGTTTCCGGTTTCCGGTTGGAACGGCGGGCTCCTCGGGTCGCGGCAGCGGACCGGTCGCGGCGGCGGACCGGTCGCGGTGACGGGACCGTCCTGCCGGGGCCGCCGACGGCTCACTCCACCCGGACGGGATGGAAGCCGGTGCGCAGATCGGCGGTGACGGCCGCGGGCTGGCCGGGGACGAGGGAGAGCAGGGCCAGCGGGGCGTAGAAGTGCTCGACGCCCTGCGGGGGGAGGTCGGCGGGACCGCCGGACGGGTCTGCGGGCCAGGTGATCTCCCCGGTTGCGGTACGGGCGGGGAAGGTCCAGTAGTCGCCGGTGCGGTAGTGGACGTCGGCGGTGTCCGGCGGCTGGAAGCGGATCTGGATGCCGTCTTCCAGGGTGAACCAGCCGGTGGGGTCCTGCGCGGTCAGGAGCAGCGCGCCGTCGGCGGCGCGGCGGGGCAGGTCTCCCCCGCCCTCGACGTCGGGGTGGTCCCAGCGGCGGAGCAGGGGGTGGCGGTCGGCCTGGATGGTCCCGGCGTCGGTGTCGAGGACGACGGTGTAGTCGTCGCCCTCGTCGTCGACGTCCTTGACCCGGGCGAGGGTGCCGGGCCGGCCGAGCAGGGTGCTCCGGTCGTCGACCACCTCGACCAGGGTGCCGACGGGCAGCGCGGTGCGCCGGTCCCGGGGCGGGTCGCGCAGGACGGCCGCCGTCCCGTTGAGCCGCAGCAGCGGGTGGACGACCGAACCGTTGTCCCTGGACCAGGTGAAGGTGGGGCCGCCCTCCTCACCGGAACCGCGGTGGATCTGGACGCGGTAGAGCTGGTTCTCGGGGCCGAGGTAGCCGGCCGCCGGATCGGCGACGCAGGGCTCCAGCGGACCCTTGCCCCGCCGGGCCCGGGCGGCGAGCAGCCCGCGCCCGGCGGGCTGGAGGAAGGCCTCCCAGGCGTCCCAGTGGGCGCGGATGTCGTCCTTGTCGAACTGGCGGCCGGGTGGGGCGGTGTCCGTCAGCCGGACCTGCCAGACCAGGCGGGTGCGGGTGCAGGTGTCGGGGCCGCCGAGCGCGACCTCGCGGATGGAGTCGTCCTCGGCGGCGGAGAGGTGGCGCTCCCAGACGTCGAGGTAGGCGAGCCAGGTTCCGGTCGCCGGGGTGGCCGGACCGGGGAGGTCGGGCTGAGCGGTGTAGAGCAGGCCGTCGGTGTCGTTCTCGCAGGCCCGGCCGCGCACCCAGTAGCGGCCCTGGCCGATCCTGAAGACCCCGGCCTCCTGCCCGGCCGGGGGCGCCTCGATCCGGAAGCCGGGGCCGATCCCGCCCGTGCGGGGGGACGGCGTGCCGTACGGGCCGATGACGTCCTCGGCGAGGGCCTGGAGGTGGTGCAACAGGATGGCGACCTGCTCGTTGCCGTCGGCCGGCAGGGTCACCCGGCCCTGCTGCTGGATCACCCGCAGGAAGTGCTTGCCCTGATCGAAGCTGAACCGCTCGACGTCGGCGTGCATGCTGGTCCTCACCTGTTCTCGTGCTGGTCGCGGTGGTCGGTCGTCGGGCGGGGTGTCAGTTCACGGGGACGACTCCGGTGTCCACGCCCGCCGGGGTGTACTCGGCCGCCCGGGCGCGCAGGGCGGCCAGCCGCTGGGGCAGGAAGAGGTCGTGGAAGGCGCCGAGTTCGGAGCCGTCGTCCGCTCCCGTGCGGATCTCGTCCGGGCAGTCGGGGGCGAGCTGGGCGTACCCCGCGTCGGGGTGGCGGACGGAGGTGAACCGGGGGCGGAGCCTGCGTTCGACGGCGGCGGCCAGGTCGGGTGACGGCGCGTCGCCGAGGGCCGCCAGGGCGGTGTCCGGCTGGCAGTGGAAGCGGCGCGGCGTGCGGGAGCCGGTGGGCACCCAGCAGAACCGCAGACAGCCGGTCGAGCGCCGGGCGGCCAGGACCTCACCGAGGAAGACCGTGTTCTCGCCGTGCTCGATCGCGTGCACCTGGAGGCTGCCCAGGACGGTCGTCCGGGCGACCTCCAGGACCGCCGGGGCGACGCCGGGGCCTCCCCCGCCGACGGCTTCGAGATCCGGGTGGGTGGCGTCGAGGATGCTGTCGTTCACGGCCAGCCGCAGCGGTACGCCGCCCCGCGCGGCGGCCTCGATCCGGACCGGCCCCACGATCGAGTGGCTGATCTCCACCTCGGCGCCGGGCAGGGCGGCCAGTTCCAGTGAGGGCGGCGCCGGCCGCTCGGGGCCGCAGACGTGGTGGGGTCCCCAGCCGGGCACCAGGGTGCAGTGCCGGATGACGACGCGGGCGGGTGGGCGGCAACCGTGGGCGGTGTGGCGGGCGGCCCCGGGGGCCGGGGCGCGGTCGTCCCCGCCCTGGCTCTCGTCGCCGTTCGGGGCCCCGCCCTGCGAGTCGTCACCGTTCGGGACCCCACCCTGCGGCTCGTCGCCGTCGGGGCCCCCACCCTGCGGGTCATCGTCGTTGCAGGCCTCGTCACCCGGCTCCGGGCCGGCGTCCACGGGTGCGCCGGAGAGGTGGACGGCCCGGCCGCCGATCACCAGGCCGTCCAGGATGAGCCGGCTGCCGCCGGAGAGGGCGACGGCGAACGCGTCGGGGCCGTCCGCCCGGCGGTCGGCGAGCCAGAGCACCGGGCGGGTGCGCTCGGCGGCCCGGACGAGCAGGGTCTGCCAGGGCTCCAGGGTGAGGTCGGCGGTGACGCCGAGCACCTCGCTGCCGGTGATCTCGATGACGGCGTAGCGGGGCCGGTCGTGCTCCCAGCCGTGCAGTGCCTGCCGGAACTCGGCGGCGGAGCGCACCGCCCGGTACCAACGGGCGGGCCTGATCCAGTCCGGCCAGAGCGTCTCCAGGTACTGCCGGTTCGCGACCAGCCGCGGAACCCCCGCCGGGACCGGTCGGCCGGGCCGGGCGAGCGCGTAGAGGTCCTCGTCCAGGAGCGCCCCGTCGAGCGCCTCGACCAGTTCGTCGTCGGTGCCGCCGCCGGGGCCGGGTGCGCCGCCCGGCCAGTGCCGCAGGACCAGCGACGCGGCCGGCCCCTGCCCGGTCAGGACGGCGTGGCGCAGGGCGTCGGGGTCGGTCAGGTCCTGCGCCCGGCAGCGGTGGGTGTCGGCCTCCGGGGGCTCGGGCATCGGGCGCCGGTACTCTCCGCCGCCCAGGTCGGCGCCGAAGCCGTAGTGGTAGCTCACCCGGACCCGCTGCGGCGGGTTGCGGCGCGGGAACAGCATCCGGCCGAGCACCGGGTCCACCGCGACGGTGCCGGGCAGCGGACGGTAGGACTCCCAGTCGCTCAGGTCGGCCGGGATCACCCGCTCGGCGGGGACGGGGGCGCCCTGCCCGCGGGCGGGCCAGCCGGGCGCGTGGATCACCATCGAGCGCCCCTCCCCGTAGTACAGCGGCGAGGCATGGGACGGCGGCGCGGCATGGGACGGCGGAGAGGCGTGGACCGGCGGGGACGGCAGGGGCGCGTGCTGCGGCGGGGATGCGGTCCCGGGCGCGGCGAATGCACGGCGGCCGATCGGCGCGGGCACGTCGGCGGGTCCCTGCGGGTGGAGCCCGCGGTCGCCGTCCGCGCCCCGGCCGAACAGCTGGACGTCGAAGCCCACCGGGTCGAAGGTGAACGCCCACCGCCCGACCCGTTCGACCTGCCCGGCCCGGGTGCCGGTCACCGGGTAGGCGTGCAGCCGCCAGACGAAGAGACCGACGTCCGGGATGTTGTGCAGGCCGCTCGTGCGGTGCGAGCCGGGCCGGCGGACGTCGACGGTGTGCGCCTCCTCGTCGAACGGCCCCCCGAGCCGGCCGAGCAGTTCGCCGTCGCGCAGGTCTGCGGTGCCGGAGCGGCCCGGACGGAGGTGGTTCAGTTGCTGGTGCCGGGCGAGCAGCCGGAATCCCTCGACGGCGTGCCCGGGGAGTCCGGCGACGTCCCGGGCGAGGTCTTCGAGCAGTGCTCTGGTGCCCTTGCGGCGCCGGTGGCGCAGGGTGTTGGCGACGTCCTGGCGGGGCGCGAGCGCCGAGCGGCGGGCCAGGTCGCGGCCGGCCGTCCCGGCGGCCGTCCAGCCGGCGTCGGGGACGGGCGACCAGCCCACCAGGTCGGCGAGGTAGGGCACCACCCAGTCCTCGGCGGTCTCCACGAACCAGTTGTCGTAGCCGCGCGTGATGTCGTCCTCGACCACCTGGAGCTGCTCGGTGATGACCCGCAGCAGGTCGCGCAGGGGGTGCCCGGCCTCCGCGTCGCGCATCCGGTGGACCAGCGGGAGCAGGTCGAAGAGCCGGTCGGGCTGCGTCATGCGACGCCCTCCCTGAGTTTGATGAGTTCGGGCAACTCGGCCGCTGTGCAGAGGTGTTGGGCCTCGACGATGTCGTTCCCGACACGGCGGGCACCGAGGGCGGGCAGCCACGGGCCCGGGTGCTGCCCCGGCGGTGGCTCCGCTCCTTCCGGTACCGACGTCAGCGCGAGGCCGCGCACCGAGTGCACGCCCGGCACGGACTGCAGGAGCGCCACCACCTCGGAGCCCGGCACGCCCTGGGCCAGGTCGCGGCGGACCGGCCCGAAGGCGTCCAGCAGGGCCGCCCTGAGCAGGGGCTCCACCGCCGCCCACTGCCGGTCGGGGAGCAGGCGGACCTCCGCGTCCACGGAGAGCACCAGCCGCTCGGCCGGCAGCACCCGGATCCGGACGGCCGGGTCGCCGAAGCGGCGCAGCGCGGTGCGCAGGTTCCGGACGACGTCGGACTCGCGGGACAGCAGGGTGCCGTCCGCGCCCGCGACGGTGACCACGACGACGCCGCCGCGGCCGTCCGAGAGCCGGTCCGCGGTGGCCTTGCCGACTCCGGCGAAGGCCCGGGCGAAGTCGGCGTAGTCCGGCAGGGAGACCAGTCGGTCCAGGGTCTTCAGCGGCAGCGGCGCGCCGGTCCGGGCCTGGTCGGGGCGTTCGGGGTCGGCGCCGCCGGTGGCGGGCAGCGGGTTGACGACCTCGCGCACGGACAGCGGCTTGGCGGCGAGCAGGGTGATCCGGCCGGCGTCGGTGTTGCCGGCCGTGCCGGTCCCGGTCCGGTAGCGGGCCCTGATGTTCTCGCTGCCGGTGGCCGGCCGGTGCCCCGAGGTGCCGTCGGGGAACGTGACGGAGGTGGTTCCGGTCTCGTCGGTGCTGGTGACGTAGCCGCGGTCGTCCGGTCCGAGGCCGGCGAACCACGGGCGTTCGGGCCAGCGGACGGCGTCGACGGTGACGTCGAGGGTGCTCTCGACGCCGGTGGGGGTGGGCGCGGAGACGTAGGTCAGCGGGGCGCCGCGCAGGGGGAAGGTCTGGTGCGCGGCGGAGGCGTCGCCGCTGCCCAGGACGTCGACGCGGGTCTCGCCGTGGGTGGCGTGGACGACGTTGCCGTAGACCGTGACGGTGTCGCGCTTGTAGCTGTGCAGCAGCGGGGCTTCGAGGATCAGGAAGCTGTGGTTGTGCTCGCCCGGCACCACGGTGGCGGTGGAGGGGGTGGCGGAGACGGCTGGGGCGGAGACGGCTGGGGCGGCGGGCTCGGCCGTCGCCGGCCCGGCCGTCGCGGGCTCCCGGGTGGGGGCGGGCCGGGTGACCGTACCCTGGCGGACCTCGGCGACCTTGACGAGTTCGGCGGCGGCGACACCCGCGACGCCGGGGAGGTCGGCGCGCTCCCCGGAGACCACCAGCAGCCGCCCGGACTCCAGCCCGTCGAGTACGCCGTCGAGTTCGAGCACCGCGCCCTGCACCGGATCGGTGATGGGGAGTTCGGCGAGGGGCAGCGGTTCGGGGGCGGCGTGGACGGTGATCCGGCGCAGTTCGTCCATGCTCCCCGGCACCTCCCAGACCGGCTTCCCGCCGAGGTCGATCCTGGTGGTCCGGGTCGAGAGGCCGTACTCCGCCCGGGAGACCGGCGACACGGCGAGGGGGCGCCCGCGGCGGTCGCCGATGATGCGGAAGCGCTCGGACGCTGCCCGCGCCCGCCCGCGCCCGCCCGTCGGCGCATCGTCAGCGGCGAGGTCGGCCGCCAGGGCGATCACCGCGACGGTGCCGCTGCGGATGGACGGGTACGGGTTGTCGAGGTAGACGGCCGCCTCGTCCTCCGCCACCCTCCACTCGGACCACTGCTCCATCGGCAGCGGCCTTCCGTCCTCGCCGAACGCGGGCTTGCGGCCGGCGTTGTGGCCGAACAGCGGCGCGGCCACCCGCAGGGCGTAGACCTGCACGGTCGGCCGCCCGCTGACGGTGGCACCCGCCCACGCGCCGTGGAGCAGCCCGGACAGCCCGGGGTGCAGCAGTTCCTCGCGCCTGAGGCGGGCGTCGGCCGCCGAGGCGTCGGGGACGGGGACGTCGGGCGCCGGCTCCGACGGCGGTGCGGTGAGCAGGTCGATCAGCCCGCCCAAGCCGTCGACCTGCTCCCACTCCGGGGGTTCCGTCGGCCGGCCCCCGGCGAGCAGGACCCTGGTCCGCCGGTGTTCGAGGTCCTCCTCGACGCCGTCGACCGACCGCACGAAGTGCTTGACCCGGCCGGGAGGTCCGATCCCGATGAGCAGCAGGTCGTTCGGCCCCAGCCGGGTGGCGGTGCCGGCGAGCCAGAGTTCCGGCAGCCGGTGGACGTCGGCGGCGGTGACCGGCTGCGGCCGGGTCGTCCGGACCGGCAGCCGGTTGGCGTCCGCCAGGGCGGGCAGTGGTGCGCCGGTCTCGTAGGCCTGGGGCAGCTCACCCGGGCCGGGCAGGCTCTGCGCCCTGGTCCCGGCCGGGATCACCTCGCGGTGGCCGGCCTCCAGGGTGAAGGCGAGGTGGGTGCCGGCGGCGACGCCGGGGCGGGCGCGGTAGCCGACGAGTGCGGTCAGCTCGTGCACCGAGCGGGCCTCGGTCGCGGTCCGCAGGTAGCCCTCGTTGCCGATGCGCTCCTGGTAGAAGGTCAGCACGTCGCAGACGGCCGCGCCGGCGTCGCAGAGCGCGATCGCCGGGTCGCCCGGGTCACGGGTGGTGAGCCCGGCGAGGCCGGGCAGGTCGGCGGCCGAGAGCCGGCCGAGCATGGCGGCCAGGAAGGTGGCGTGGGTGCCCGTGCGCAGCCGCAGCGCGGCCTGCCCGGGTGGGTTGGCCACGGACGGGGGCGCTGCCGCGCCGCCGGCGCAGCAGCCACAGGTACAGGTACTCATGCGCACCCCTCTCCGGGCTCGGCCTCGGCGCACCACGTGGTGGTCCGCCCGTTCACCGGCCGCCTCCCGCGACGACGGTGAACCGGCCGCTGCGCGGCCGGGTGTTGTCCACGACGACGACCTCGTGCGGGCCGACCGCAAGGACGCCCCGGGCTAGGGCGCCCTGGTCCGGCTCGCCCTGCCGGAGCAGCCGGGTGACCTCGGCGGAGGCGACCCCGGGCACCGCCTGGGCGGCGGCGAGGACCCGGCTGACGTGGACGCCGTCGCCGAAGCCCCACCGGTCCGGGTGGAAGAAGGCGGGCCGGCCGTCCGGCAGGACGTCGGCCGAGAACTCCTCACGCAATGCCTGCGCGACCTGTGCCCGGACGTGGAAGGGCTGGACGCAGACGGTGAGTTCGATCTCGACGGGCACCTCGGTGGCCAAGGTGACCCGCAGCTCGTGGCCGAGCCGGCGGGCCCGTTCCAGGGCCTCGGTGGCCTCGTGCACGGTGCAGGCCACGTCGTCGCAGCCCGGCGGCGCTCCGCACCCGCAGTCCGCGGGGCCGCCGCCGGCGCGCGGGTCGAGCGCGACGTCGGCCTCGTACCAGCTGCCCGTCCAGACCAGCTCGGCGGCCGCGCCCTGGAGCCGGTCGCCGCCCGCCCGCCGGGCCAGCTCGGCGTAGTCGTCGGCGATGACGGCCCGTTCGCGGATGGCGCGGAAGGCGACCGGGATGGCCGCCCGGGCCTCGGCCGGCGTTTCGGGAGCGGCGCCGCCGACCGCGGGCAGCGGGTTCCGCGGCCGGGTGACGATGTCCTGCCCGCCCACGCCGGGGCGCAGCGCCAGGTGCACGATCGTCTCCGCCCCGACGTTGCCCTCCGGCCCGCCGCCCACCCGGTAGCGGGCGGTGAAGGAGCTGCCGGGCCCGGGCCGGCGGCCGGTGCGGTCGTCGCCGAAGCGCAGCCAGGAGACCCGCTCGTCGTCCGTCTCGACGGAGAACACCCGGTCGTCCGGCCCGGCCGCGAGGAGGTCGGGCACCGGCTGCCAGCCGGCCTGCCCGACGGTCTCGGTGAGCGCGACCGCGGGCGCTGCGCGGCGTGGGTCTCGGCGCAGCAGCTCGGCGGCGGTGGCCGGGCAGCCGCAGCCCGACGGGCCGGGCAGCGGTTCGGCGTGGGTGACGCCCGGCCGACCGAGCCGGGGGCGGAAGCGGGCCGGGGCGGGCGGCTCCTCGGCCGGGCGGCACTCCCCCGCGCAGCGCGGGGGTTCGGTCGTGCCCGGCACCGGGCCGAGCGGCTCCTCCGTCCGGGTTCCGTGGTCGACCAGGAGGACGTTGCCGCGGGCGACGCTGACGTCGCCCAGCGGCCGGCAGTCCGGGGCGGGCCCGAGGGCGGAGACGCAGAGCGGGAACGGCAGGGCGTCCGCCGTGGCCCAGCCCGCCTCCAGGAGCGGGGTGTCGAGCACCTCGTCGTGCGCGCGCCGCACCCAGGCGAGCCGGACGACGTGCCGGTGGGCCGGGTCGGCATCGCCCGGGCGGCCGGTGCGGGGACCGAGGACCTCCTCCAGCACCAGGAAGTCCCCGGCGGCCAGGCGCAGCGGGCCGGCCGGGGTCCGGTCGACCAGGGTCACGGAGGTGGCGCTGGCCGGCAGGCAGCACTGGCCGTCGCCCCAGTCGTGGATGCGGATCCGGCCGTGCCCGGGGAAGAGCCGCAGCGGGGCGGCGGGGTCGGCGGCCAGCGGTTCGAAGACGTGGCCGCCGTCGAGGGCCTGCGGGGGCAGGTCCTCCCAGCGCAGCGGGAGGCCGGGGGGCGGGGCCCCCGGGTAGCCGGTGAGCAGGGCGACCTGGTCGGCACGCCAGGGCGGGGAGGGCTCGCGTCCGACCTCGACGGTGACGAAGGCCCGTGCGTTGCAGCCCTCGTGCAGCCGGTAGTCGACCAGTCGGGCGTGGCGGCGCACGGAGATGCGGCGCCGGGCGGTGCCCAGGTAGGCCTCGGTGGCGACGGCGTCCTGGTAGTAGCTGAGCCGGTCGGCGGCGTAGGCGATCAGCTCGGCCAGGGTGACGCCGAGGTCGGGGACGTGGCGCTCCCGCCAACCCGGGACGAGCAGCCCGAGCCGGTCGAGGACGAGACGGCGGAAGGAGGCGTAGTCCTTGGCGAGGTAGTCGAGCGCGGCAGGGGTCACCGGGACGGGCGGGCAGGCGGGCCCGGTGGGGCAGGCGGCCTCGGCGGCGCGGCCCGCGCAGAAGCCGAACGGCGCGCGGTGGTGGCGGAGGTCGAAGCCGTGCCGGGGCTGCCGGCCGGGGTGGCCGTGCGGCCCCGGTTCGACGACGGCGAGGTGGTAGGTGCTGGTGTCGCCGGGCCGGTCGAGGGTGACCTCCAGGCAGCCGTCCTCGTCCTCCGCGTGCGGTGGCCGGGCGCGGACGCCGAGCACCCGCACCCGCCGGGCGCCCGGCTCGGCGTCGATCCGCAGGTTGGCCACCGTCAGGTCGTCCGGGACCGGGCCGAGCAGACCGACGCAGAGCGCCACCGTGCCGTCGACGGGGTTGGGGTCGGCGACCTCGATCCCGTCGATCCCGTTGAGACCGTGGGCGATCACCAGCTCGCGGCGGTGGTCGACGGTGCACTCCACGGCGCAGTCCGTCCCGGGCACGGTGGCGGGGCCGTTCGCGGCGGGCGGACCGGTGGTCCCGGCCGGGCGGTTCGTTGCCGTGGCGTTCGTTGCCAGGCTGTTCCTTGCCGGGCTGTTCCTTGCCGGGCTGTTCCTTGCCGTGCGGTTCGACGCCGGGTGGTTCGACGCCGGGTGGTTCGACGCCGGGTGGTTCGCTGCGGGACCGGTCGCTTCCGGGCCGGTCGCTTCCGGGCCGGTCGCTTCCGGGCGGTTCGTTCCCGGGTGGCCGGTCATCGCGGGACCTCCCGGGCGAAGCGGGCCTCGGCCGCCTGCCGGGTGCGGCGCACCACGTAGCGGACCTCGACGGTGAGCACCGACTCGACGGCGGTGGCGCGCAGTTCGACCAGGTCGAGCACGTCGCCGAGCCAGCGCTGGACCGCCGCCCGGGCGGTGTACTCGACGGTGGCGGCCAGTTCGGGGCTGTTGGGGCCGAAGAGGAGCTGGTTCAGCCCACAGCCGAAGTCCGGCCGGTTGACCCGTTCGCCGGGGGCGGTGAAGAGGAGCTGTTCGAGAAGGTCGCGGACGTGCCGGTCGTCGTCGGCGGGCGCGGCGGTGCGGCCGCGCTCGTCGAAGCGGAACGGGAACGCCACGTCGACCCGGCCGGGCGTGGGAGAGCTCATACGGCGATCACCCGCTGCTGCGCCGAGACCGGGATCAGCGGTGTGCCGCTCGGCACGGTGGTGGCCTGGCTGTCGAGGAGCAGCAGGGGCACCCCGTCGGCGTGGACCCGCAGCGATCCCGTCGACCAGGGAGCGGTCACGCAGGGGCCGTTGGCGGCGGGCGGCGGTGGCAGGGCGCAGCCGACGACGAGGGCCGGTACCGGTTGCAGCCAGACCGGCAGGCCGCCGACGCACACGCGCGGGTCGGCGCTCGGCGGGTTCGCGCGTCCGCCGTGCGGACACTGGACGACCGCGCCCTGGTGCAGGATCGCTCCTGGCATGGGTGTCTCCCCTCCGGACCCGGGTCACTGCACGGTGAGTGCGCCGAGGTTGACGTTGACCTGCGGGCCGGTGAGCACGAGGCTGGCCCCCTGGCCGTTCTGGATGGTGATGCCCTGCTGGTTGACCATGATCGAGGCGAGGCCGGACTTGAGGAGGATCCCGCCGGCCGCGCCGGGCGCGTCGGAGACGGAGATCGTGTTCTGGCCGACGGTCTGCAGGACGATGCTCGGGCTCGCCGGATTTCCGGCCCGGGCGAGCGCGGGCGTCTCGGCTGGGCTGCCCCAGAACCCGCCGGTCCAGACCGGGTAGTCCGGGTCGCCCTGCTCGAACTCCACCCAGACCCCGGCGCCGATCGGCGGCAGCACGAAGACGCCGCTCTGCGGGCCGGCGACGGGGACGCAGGGCATCGCCCAGGAGGACGGGAGGACGGCGGAGACGTCCGGTACCAGGGCCTGGATCCGGCCGATCCCGAGCGGGTCGACGTTGCCGACGACGGTCCCGCGGTACTTGCCGTAGAACCGGGTGCCCCCACTCCCTGCGGAGTCGTCGGCGCCGCCGGCCGGGACGACGAGGTCGCTGTCGTCGGACATGGTCATACCGGCACCACCGGAAGGGTCGAAACGAGTCCGTTGCGGACGAGGCTGAACTGCTGGGTGAAGGACCCGCGTCGGAGCCGGTGGTCCACCGACTGGACGAAGTAGAGCCCGTCGAACGCCGTCCCGGCACCCCGGACGCCGACCAGCGACCGGGGCTTGAGGACCTGCCCGTACCGCTGGACGTCCAGGCTGCCCTCGGCCTTGACCGCGTCCGCCGAGGTGGCGGCCTTTGCCATGCCGAGCAGCACGGCCTCGGCGACGCCGAGCTTGGCGGTCTCCCGGATGTAGCGGAGCCGGGTGGGCGGGGGCGGGACCAGCCCCAGCGGCGGGTTGAGCGGCGAGACGTCCGGGATCGGGACCGGGACGACCGCCTTGGTCTGCTGGTTCTGGATGAAGATCACCGGAAGCGTGGCACTCTCCGCGTCGTAACTGAAGCTGAGCGACTCGACGTTGGTCTGCACGTCCGAGTCGACGGTGAGCGCGGGCTGCGGCAGGCCGATCTTGGCCTGCGGGCCCCAGTAGGCGATGCTGGCGCCCGGGACGGGCCCGGGGATGTGGGTGAAGACGTAGCCGGAGCGGGCGGCCATCCTCCGCAGGTAGGCGAGGTCCGTGCCGTGCTGGACGGGGATCCGCTCCAGCGGGTTGGGCACGTCGGCGACCAGGCTCGGGACGACCGCCGGAACGACGCCGAGCGCGGCGTACTTGGCCAGCACCGTGAGCACCCGGGCGGCCACCGGCAGCGCCGGGAAGGGCGTCCCGGTACCGTCGATCCGTTCCATCAGCGCGGTCAGGTCCATACCGTGGACGGTGAGCACGGACGGGCCGCCGTCCGCTCCCGGTACCAGGCCGGTGGAGGTGACGACCCCGTCGATCAGCACGTCGGGCGTGCCGCCCACGGTCACCGCGACCACGACCCGGAGCACCGGCGGCAGGCTCCCGCCCACCAGCAGGAAGACCGTGGGCACCGGCGAGTTCTTCTCCAGCTCGAAGGTGAGCTCGAAGGCGCTCTGCCGGCCCGGCTCGGCCGTGCTGCGGACCGTCACCCCGGTGAGCGAGTCCAGGACGAAGCGGGGCACCGGCACCGGCACCGCGGGACCGGCCAGCAGGGTGAGGTGGACCGGTCCGCTAAGCATCGGCCACCCCCGGCACGCCCTCGGGCAGCGTGATGCGCAGCCGGCGGCCGACGGTGGCCGTCAGCTCCGCCGGGTCGAGGACCCCGTTGGCGTCGCAGAGCAGCCAGGACCGCTCCGGATCGCCGAGCTCGGCCGCCGCCACGGTGTCGGGGCGCTCCCCCTCGGCGACGGTGTGCTCGCGCAGCAGCGCGAAGCGGTCCGGCTGCGGCACGAACCGGCGGGTGACGTAGCGCACCTGACGCCCGTCCAGCTCGGCGACGGCCAGTGGCAGCCCGGCGTAGCGGCTGCCTGCCGGGAAGGCGGGCGCCTCGGGCGGCTGCGGCGGGCCGGCCGGTGCGCCCGGCGGCGGGAGACCGGGGACGCCCGACGGTTGGAAGGGGGGTGTCGTCATGTCAGCCCTCCGATGCCGAGTGCCGCGAAGCTGCCGCCGCCGGCCCGGGCGGCCAGGGCCTCCAGCCGGCGCTGGTGGGCCAGGTACAGCCCGCCGGCCCGGTGGTCGAAGCCGACGTCGTTCACCGAGAGCACCCGCATGCCCAGCTGCACCTTGGCCCGGAGCGGGTTGAGGGCCGGATCGAAGGCCTCCTCGGTCACGGACAGCTCGGTGATCCGGACCGGCATGATCCGGCTCGGGCTCCAGACGAAGACGGTCACCGGCGCCTCCATCGGCAGGATCTCCAGCGAGCCGGCCGCGGCCGACTGGTCCGCCCCGACGAGCTGCCCCACCGTCGGGTAGACCAGCAGCTCCAGGGCGGCGAGTTGGGGGTGCACCCCGACCTGGCCCGCGTCCGGGAACCGGTCCGGGAACTCCAGCTGGTCGGCCGCGTCCAGCTCCGCCTCCACCTTGACGGTCTCCACGGGCGGGGCCTTGAAGCGGAGCGGCTGGGACCGCTGGTGCTTCTCCTCACCGGTGTCCTGCACCTGGAAGCTGCGGGTCAGGCTGTCGGGGTTGTACTGCAGCGCGATGATCCGCAGCACCGAGCCCGACCCCGGGTCGAGTTCGACGATGCCGCCGCGCATCAGCCGCGGCGAGCGCGGGAATCCGGTCATGGCGCCCCTCCTGTTCCGGTGAGCCCGGCCGCCAGCGCGCGGCCGGTGTGCCCGCCCAGGGCGGCGGCCGCCCCAGGGCTCAGCGCCCCGCCCGGCGGCCCCGGCACGGTCACCGTCACCGCCACCGGCCCGGTCGTCAGGGCCGCGTCGACCTCGGGCCGGCCGACGCGCCCGCCCGCCGCCAGCGCCTCGGTGAGCCGCTCGGCCAGTGCCTGCTCCAGTGCCGTCCGCAGCCGGTCGGCCGCTCCCGGTGCCGGCTCCAAGCCCTCCAGAACCAGTCGCTCGATCCGCACGGTCACGTCCACGGTCCGCTCCCCTCGTCCGCCGTCTCCTCCGTCGCCGTCCCCGGGAGCGCCGTCCCCGGTGCCGCCGCCTCCCGTGCCGCCGCCTCCCACGTCGCTGTGCCCCACGTCGCCGCGACCACCGCCGTACCGTCCGGCGTCGTGCCCGGTGAGCCGTCCAGCGTCCCGCCCACCCTGTTCAGGGACGATGCCGCGGCGACGGGCGCGGGCCCGTCCCACGCGAACTCGCGCTCGTCCACGACGAAACCGAGCTTCCGGCACTCCATCCGGACCGCGGCCAGCACCAGCGGCATGGTGGCCACCTGTTCGGACGTGGCCGCGGCCGCGAAGGTGGCGTTGAGCGCGATGTTGTGGATGCTGCCGCCGGTCAGCCCGAACCGGGCCAGCCGGGCGTGGTCGAGCTCGCAGCGCACCCCCGGGGCGAAGGCCCGCTGCCAGATCGCCTCGCGCTCCACCGGCCCGGGGAACGGGAAGTCCAGTACGAACCGGAGTCGGCGGCTGAAGGCGTGGTCCAGTGCGCCCTTCATGTTGGTCGCCAGAACCGCCAGGCCCCGGTACGACTCCATGCGCTGGAGCAGGTAGTTGACCTCGATGTTGGCGTACCGGTCATGGCTGTCCCGCACCTCGCTGCGGCGGCCGAACAGCGCATCGGCCTCGTCGAACAGGAGGATCGCGCCACCGTGCTCGGCCGCGTCGAAGAGCCGGCGCAGGTTCTTCTCGGTCTCGCCGATGTACTTGCTCACCACCGCGGAGAGATCGATCCGGTAGAGGTCGAGGGCGAGCTCGCGGGCCAGCACCTCGGCGGTCATGGTCTTGCCGGTGCCGCTCTCGCCCGCGAACAGCGCGGTGATTCCGAGGCCGCGGCTGGTCCGGCCCGCCACCCCCCAGTCCTCGTGGACCAGCGTGCGCCGGCGCACCTGGTCGCGGATCCGGTCCAGCTGCTCCGTCACGTCCTCGGGGAGGACAAGGTCCTCGCGCCGCGCCCGCAGCTCCAGCCGCTGCGCCAGCAGGTCCAGGCGCGGCCGGGACACCGCGAGGCAGGCGCCCCACACCCGGTGCCCGCGCTGCTGCACGGACTCGCCCGGCGGTCCGCCGGCGACGGACCCCGCAACCCCGGCCAGGGCGACCGGGTCGAGGTCGAACTGGGCGGCGAGCTCGCCCGCGAGCTGCGCCCCGCCCGGCCCGAGGGCCTCCGTCCAGACCGCGCGCTGCTCGGCCGTGGTGGGCCCGGCGACGTCCACCGCCAGGGCACCGGGGCCCAGGTGCGGCCAGACCTCGCGGCTGTCCAGGAACACCGGCCCCGGCAGTCGCGTCATCAGCCGGACCGCTTCCGCGACGGCCTCGGGACCGTGGTCGCCGGCCTCGTCCCCCGCGTCCAGGTAGAGGGCCACCGGGGAGAGCAGGACCTCCCGCTCCCAGAGCCTCGCGGTCGCGCCGGCCGCCCCGGCTGCCGTGGCCGCCGTCGCCGAAGCCGCGAGGGCCGGCAGCGGCACCCTGAGCAGCCTCCGGCCGAGCGCCGCCGCGACCTCGCGCGCCACCAGCTGCTTGCTCGGCCCGTCGGGGCCCACCAGGTTCACCACCGGCGGGCGGCCGTCGGCGGCCATCGCACGCATTCCGGCGCGCAGCGCCCGCGCCGTCTCCCGCTGGGACGGCGACGGCTCGACGGACCCGCCGCCGTCCTCCAGCGGGACGACCGTGTCGGCGAGCCGCTCGTCGAGGTGGTCCAGCCCCTTCAGGTAGTTGACGACGCGTTCGTCCGCCCGGAGCGAGCACGCGGTCAGCCCTCCGGAGCCCTCCAGCCGGACGAGCCGCAGGCGGCGCAGCGGCCGCTCGGGCGAGAGCGCGTCCCAGGCCGCGTGGTCGAACAGGCGCAGGGCCAGGCCGAAGGTCGGGCCGGGCAGTTGGCCACCGGCTCCGGCCACGGCGCTCAACCAGTCCACCGCCGGATCGAGTTCACGGGCGGCCGCGAGCAGGACGACATCCCGCTCGAACGGCGTCAGGCCGAGCAGCTCGGCGAGCTGGTCGTGGGCCGAGACCACGGCGGCGGCCGCCTCGTCACGGGCCAGCGCCGCCCGCGCGAGCGCGCTCGCCGGGTCATCCCGGCCGGGCGAGCCGGACGGGTCGGATGGATCGGGCGAACCGGGTGAGCCGTCGCCGACTGCGGCCGGTGGGCCAGGAACGGCCGGGGCATGAGGGGTGTCGGCCGCCGGGTGGGCGGTCCCGGAGCGGGCTGCCGTCCGACGGGTGGCCTTCGGGTGGGGTGCCGCCGGGCGGGCTCTCTTCGAGCGGCGGTGGAACAACCCCCGGATGTGGCCTTCCGAGCCCCCCGCAGGTGCGGCAGTACCCCCGGCGGCGATACCCGCCGCTGCCGTTTCCTCGGCCGCCCATGCCTCGGCCGTACTTGCCTCGACCGCCCCTGCCTCGGCCGCCGTTCCCGCGCCGGTCGGGGCCGGGGCGGCCTCCGGAATACCGCCCGGGCCGTGCACCTCCTCGGCCAGAGCCCGGAGGCGCTCGCGAAGCCAGTGCAGGGCCGCACCAAGGTACGCGTTGTTCCGCTCCTCCCAGGTCGCCGTGGTGGCACCAACCGCCACGGCGGCACCGGGCTGTGTCGTGGCACCGGTCGGTGCCGTCAAGCCCGACGGCATGGTGGAACCCGAGGACGTGGTGGAGCCGCTCGTTTCGGTAGTACCGGTCACGGCAGCACCACCTGTTGGACGGGGTCGAACCGGGTGGGCAGAGGCTTCGCCGGGTCCGGCTCGGGCAGCGGCACGGAGTCGACCCCGTCGACCCTGAGCCGCAGCGTGACGACCGCTCCGGCCGCCCCTGGGTGCGGGAGGTCGAACGAGAGGACGGCGCCCGCCCGGACCCGCGTGTTGGGTGCGGTCTGCCGCCCACCGGCCAACAGCAGCACCGCCTGGTCGTCGACGAGCAGACGGTCGGACGGCACGGTGACCCGGACCGTCCCCGGCCGACCGGGGACCGGCAGCACGGACGGACGGCCGAGCCGGACCGCGACCGGCAACGGCAGGGCGTTGCTGGTGATCCGCGGCCCCTCCGGCGGGCCGACCGCCAGCACGAGGGTGGCGAAGCCGGCCGGGAGCGCGGCCGGGACCGACAGCAGTACGCGCTCGGCGGTGGAGCCGGGTGCCGCGTCCGCCCAGATCGGCTGCGCCAGCCGGGGGTGGGCGAACCGCGCGCGCACCGGACCGCCCGTCAGCCCCGCGCCCTCGACCACGAGCCGGTCGCCGGTCCGGGCCGGGACGGAGTCGTTCCCGCGCCAGGCCTCCACCGTGACCCGGTCCAGCCGGGGGCCCGCCGACGCGCCGGCCGGCACGCCCTCGTCCCGCCCCTGCTCGTCGACCGGCGCACGTCCGCGCTTGAGGACCGGCAGCGGGGCGGCCGGCGGGTCGAGGGTGTCGATCAGGACCACGGACACCTGATAGGCCACCGAGATCCGGTAGTTGGTCTGGAAGGCCGTCCAGAGCCGGGACTGCTCGTCGGTGCCCAGATGGACGGGCGTCAGCCGGACCCGGTCCGGCTGGAGGTGGACCCCCGCCTCGGCCAGCACGCCCTTGAGGCCGGCCCGCGCGAGGACGGCCCCGTGGTGCAGCACCTGCATGGCCTCGCCCAGCAGCCTGTGGGCGGCGATCTCGTCGTCGCCGTCGCCGTAGGCCGTCAGCAGGTACCGCAGATCGAGGGCGAGCGGCGGGTGCAGGCCGGCGCCACCGCCGGCCTGGGTCGGGGGTTCGAGGTTGCGCCAGGCGGCGTTCGGCGCGACGTCGTAGAGGTAGAGGTTGAGCTGAGGGCCGTTGGCGGCGCCGGTCCTGGCCCGGTCGAGCGGGCGCGCCGTGACCGGCGCGAGCGACGCGAGCCCGGCGCGCAGCGCCTGGGTGACCGCTTCGATCGCGCGTCCTGTGCTCACCCGCCCCACCTCCTCCTCGAACGGGAGCCGCGCCGACGCGCCCCACACGGAAGCGGCACGAACCGGGGCAGCGCGGGCCTCGCCACCGCGGGCCGCATCGACGCGGACCAGAGCACCGCGCACCGGATCGCCCCGTGCCCGGTGTGGCCTCGCCGGGCCGGCCCGCGGACGGCCTTCCCGCCCCGGACGGGTTCGCGTGCGGCCTGCCGGCGGCAGGCGGGCCCGTTCATGTCCGGCCCCCGGAGCGGCGGCGCAGGTACTGGTCCAGCGTGGTGACGGCGGGCTCCTCGGAGCGGTCCCGCCGGTCGGCCGCGGACGTGCTCGGAACGGCACGCACCTCGATCCGGCCGATGGAGACGTTGACCACCGGGGTCGGCGCGGGCGCGGGTGCGGGGTGGCGGCCCGCCGCCGCCCGCGCCCGGTCGGCCCAGGCACGGTCCGGTGCCCGGCTATCGACCTCGGCCCGGGAGCGGTCATCGGCCGGCAGGCCCCCGCCGGCCTCCGGCAGCCTCACCGGCTCCGCAGGCCCGACCTCGCCCTCGCCCGGGCGGGTGGCTCCAGGCCCGGGCCCGGGCCGCCGGGCGGAAGGGCCGTGGTCCACGGGCAGACGGGGCCCACCGTGCGACCGGTGCGTTCCGCTTGCCACGCCGACCGCCTCGCCCGCCGCAGACGCCACCTGAGCTGCTGCCACCAGAGCTGCAGACGCCTGAGCTGCTGACACCGGACCGGCTGCGGGTCCGTCAGCCGGTGCCCGCTCACCGGCCCAACTCCCGTCCGCCGTCTCGGCGGCCTGTCCCGGCGGGGAACCGGCCGGTCCCTCCCCCGGCCCCGGACCCGCACCGGCTGCCAGCACCCGCGCGGACGACGCACCGCGTACCCCGCCGGGGACGGCCCCCGGGCGGACGGACCGCGCCCACTCCGCCGCGGGCCGCCCACGGCCGACACCGAACGCCTCGGCCACCGCTGTCGGCGCCGACGCCGAACCTGCCCTCGGGCTGCCCCCACTTCCGCCCACCGACCCGGTCCGGGACGGGGAATCCCCGTCCTCGCCGGGCGTGCGGTCGTTCCGCACCGGCTCGAAGCGCGAGAGCGGCCTCGGCTTTAGCCGGCCCGGCTCGCCACCACCGCCGGCCCGCACGGCGAGCCGGCCCAGGAAACCGCCGGCGGTGGGCGGAGACGGCTGGACGGGCCCGGCCGGCCCGCCCGTCTGCGCGTTCACGACGTCACCAGGTCCAGGTAGCGGCGGCGCCGGAGCGCCCCGAGGGCCAGGATGTCCGACTCCCGCCAGCCGTACGCCCGTGCCAGTGTGTCCACCTCGACGAGCAGGCACTGCGCCAGCCGCTCGACCTCCGTCCAGAGGAACGCCGCGAGGTCGAAAGCGGCCCACCACTGCGTGTCGCAGGCCGGGCAGCTCAGGCCGAGCAGGGTCTCGGCGCGCGGGTCGACCGCCGCCATGGCCTCCTCCACCGCCACCCGGACCTCCTGCGGAAGGTGCTCCGGTGGTACCGCCGCCCCGGCCCGGCGGATCTCGGCGCAACGGGCGATCAGGGATGACTCGGCATCGGCCAGCCCGCACACCGCGATCAGGTCGCCCAGCGTCACCGGCCGGCAGCGCACTTCGTACCCCGCCACGGTCGTGGTCAGCACCGCCTCGGTGTCCGGCCCGCCGTCGCCGCCCAGGGCGTCCAGCGAGAAGGCGGTTTCCACCAGGCCGCCGCAGGACGGGCAGCCCGCGACCGCCTCGACACCGTCCCCGACCAGCGAGGCGCGCAGCTCGGCGAGCAGCGCGTCGCAGCGCCCGAGCGGCTCGGCGGCCAGGTCCTCGATCCGGCAGTGCGGGAAGGCCGCGGTGAGGAGCGCGAGCGGGCGGCCGACCGGGGCCACCGCACTCGCCGACTCCCAGAGGTTGAGCAGTGCTCCGTCCGTCATGGGGCGCAGTTCGGGAACCGCCCCCCGTCGTGCGGGAACGGCCCGACGCGCGGTACCCGGCGTGGTCACGGCCTCACCCCAGCTCGGTGGGTTCGGTGACCTCGGCGTCACGTTCCCAGCCCTCGTTCTCCAGCTTGAGGTGCTGGATGGCGACGGCGTTGGCGTTGGCGTCGAGGTCCGGGAGCGCCTGGTACTCGGAGACCCAGCAGCGGTAGACCTTGTAGGCGATGACGAGCTGCCCGGACTCGTTGTAGAGCTCGATGATGATGTCCTTGCGGAAGCTTTTCAGCGCGGACTCGGCTCCCACCGTTCCGTAGTTCCAGACCTTGTTGGCCCACTGCTCGAACTCCGGGTCGTGGGTGACGCCGCGTTCGAGCGTGATCGCCTCGAACTCCGTCCGGCCGGGCGACTTGCGGCTGCTGGACGGGTCGCCGCCCTCCCGGTGCCTGACCACCTCGGTGGTGCGCTTCAGGGAGCTCACCTTGCTGACCCCGAGGACGTACCGGCCGTCCCAGCGCACACGGAACTTGAAGTTCTTGTAGGGGTCGAACCGCTGGGTGTTGACAGTGAACTGGGCCATGTGTCCTGCGCCTCCTGATCGTCCCCGGCCCGGTCAGGACGGGAGTTGCTCCGACAACTGCTGCACCTGCACCACCACGAACTCCGCCGGCTTCAACGGCGCGAAACCCACCCGGATGTTCACCACCCCCAGATCCCGGTCCGCCTGCGTCGTCGTCTCCGCATCACACTTCACGAAATACGCCTCCCGCGGCGAACTCCCCTGCAACGCCCCCTGCCGGAACAACTCCTGCATGAACGACCCCACGTTCAACCGAACCTGCGCCCACAACGCCTCACCATTCGGCTCGAACACCACCCACTGAGTCCCCCGGAACAAACTCTCCTCAATGAACAACGCCAACCGCCGAACCGGCAGATACTTCCACTCCGACGCCAACACATCCGCCCCCGCCAACGTCCGCGCCCCCCACACCACCCGACCCACCACCGGAAACGACCGCAGACAATTCACCCCCAACGGATTCAGCAACCCGTTCTCCCCGTCCGACAACCGCACCGCCAAATCCGGCACCCCCACCAAACCCGCCTCCAACCCCGCCCCCGCCTTCCACACCCCACGCACCGCATCCGTCCGCGCCAACACCCCCGCCACCGCACCACACGGCGCGAAGTCGAGGATCCGGCCGCTCTGTTCGGGATCGGCCCGGCGCAGCCGGGGGAAGTAGGCCGCGGCGTTCTCGCGCGGGCCATCGATCGGGGCGAGCCACGTCTCGGGCTGCTGGATCGGGTCCTTCCAGTCGTCCCGCGGGTCGACCAGGAGCACCGCGCGACGCTTCTTGCAGTAGGCCAGCGCGGCCGAGAGCAGCCCCGGCTCGATGTCGCCGTTCTCCCGCTTGTGCGGCGGGATGCAGAGCAGGTTGAAGAGGTCCGCGTGGTCGAGGGCGTACAGGCCGGTGTGCTCGGCCTCGCCGTGCTGCGGCAGGAAGTCCGCCGCGGTCAGCGCCGCTCCGTCACTCACGGCGGCGAGTGCGTCGTCGACGGCCTTGCGCAGGGCCTGTTCCGCGGCGTCCAGCACGTCCTTGGTGACCGTCCCCTGCTGGTAACCGGCCCGCGCCCGGCCGACGTCCGCCTCGGCCTTGCCCAGCCGGTCCTGGTCCGCGGACGGTGTTCCGCCGGGCAGGTTCCCGTCGACCCTGACCAGCGCGGACTGCGCCGCCAGCACGCTGACGACGTTGCGGGCGTTCTGCCCGGTGGAGAGGTTGTGGAAGGTCTCGGTGCGCCCGCCCGGGGCCGACTCCCGGACGGTCAGGTTGAACAGCGAGTCCTTGGGCACCTTCAGCTCGTCGGCGACCTGCTGGTCGGTGTCGTTCTTGTCGACCACCGCCCGGAGGGAGACGCCCCAGGTGCCGGGGTCGACCGCGACCAGGGGCAGCCCGCCGACCCCGAACCGCGCGGGCGTCGTCGTGCTGTCGGCCAGCCGGACGACGACCGCCTGACCGCCGCCGTTGGCGAAGAAGTCCTGCACGGCGTAGCCGAGGGTGCTGTCGCGCCAGAGCCCGCCGAACCGCCGGGCGAACTCCTCGAAGCCGAAGACGACGACGGGCTCGTGCACCGGCCCGCGCGAAGCCCGCCCGACGAACGCGGTCACCGACGTGGCGACGCCGGTGATGGTGCGCACTCCGCTCGGGATCTCCTCGACGTACACCCCGGGATACTTCAGCTCGGCAGCCATGACCGCCCCCTCTCGCAGCAGACGGTCGTACGGTCACAGACTTCCCGTCACCGGGGTGTCACCGAGCCGTCACCACTGACCGCGGCAAGGGTGCCGCCCCGCTCAAACCACTCGATCAGTCGATTCCCACCGGCGGAGGACGCCGGAGAGCCGAGGACACCAGCAGCCTGAGGACGCCGGCGATCTGCCTGCGGCGACCCGGAACGAGACCGGACGAGCCCAGACGGTGCCGGACGAGGCCGGACGGTGCCGGAGGGTGGCCAGCTGCGGACCTGCGGCACCCGCTCAGCGGTCCGCCCGAGGCCGCTCCGGCGAACGCGCCGCGGGCACGCCACCCGGCACGCCGGTCCCGACCGCGCCCGACGGGGACAACGCGCCCGACGGGGTCACCGCACCCGCCGGGGACAACGCACCCGCCTGCGGCGCCGCGCCCGCCTGCCGGTGCCCCGCGTCCTCCGCGCCGTCCAGCAGGGCCCGCAGCAGCGGCGACGGCCCCACCCCGAGCTCGCGCAGCAGGATCGCCCGGCACGCCTCGGACTGGCGCCGGGCCTCCCCGAGGTTGCCCTCCGCCAGGTGGACGGCGATCACCGCCCGGTGCGCGCTCTCCCTGATCGGATCGAGGTGCAGGACGCTCAGCGCCGCCTCCAGCGCCGCGGCGTGCCGCCCCTGCCCGAGCAGCTGCGCGGACACCTCCTCCAGGGCGTGCAGCTGGAGCTGGCGCAGCCGTTCGCGCTCCACCAGCACCCAGTCCTCGTACCACCCCGGCAGCAGGTCGCCCACCAGCGGCACCGTCCGGGCGTCCAGGGGGCCGGCCGGACCCTGCCCGTCGAGCGCCTGCCCGTCGAGCGCCTGCCCGTCGAGCGCCCGCCGGGCACTGCGCAGCCAGGTGCGGACGTCGACGTCCACCCCGGCGGCGAGCGACAGCTGGCCGCCGCGACGCTCCACGATCGCCGGCCCGGTGCTCCGGACCCGCCAGAGGGTGGTCCGCAGCCGCCCGCCCGCCTGCCGCTCGGGCGCCTCCGGCCAGAGGATCCCGCCGGCCTGCCCCCGGGTGGTGGTCACGCGCAGTGCCAGCAGCGCGATGAGGCGTTGGCTGTTCAGCGGCAGCACCAGCCGCTCGGCCCCGGACCGCAGCTCGAACCCGTCGAACAGCCGGAGTTCCCAGTGGTCCTGCGGCTTCTCCATGGGCCCGCCCTCGCACTCGCCTCGGTCGCGGCTTCACCTGCGCTGCCGCCATCCTCCACCGGGATCCGCACCGTTCGGACACCACTTCCGCCCCCGCCGGGCGTCCCGGCCGCCGACTCAACCCTTTCGGGTGACGGCGCACACGCCGGCCGTCCCGTCCGCGCCTCCCGCGTCCCGCCCGATGCCCGCACCGGCCGGGACGTGGGAGGCTACGCAGGCACCGCCCGCCCGCGCCAGGAGT
Source organism: Kitasatospora sp. NPDC056181 (assembly GCF_042266225.1). Classification (NCBI taxonomy): domain Bacteria; kingdom Bacillati; phylum Actinomycetota; class Actinomycetes; order Kitasatosporales; family Streptomycetaceae; genus Kitasatospora; species Kitasatospora sp. NPDC056181. The sequence goes on along the minus strand of NZ_JBHJUK010000022.1, from coordinate 1,216 downwards.
ACCCGCCGTGAACCGCCCGCCGAACCAGTCACCGGACCACGCGCCGACCCGTCCGACGGAGCACCCGCCCGGACAGATGCCTGGACAGGTGCCCGGGCGCCTGCCGGACCGCCCGCGCGCCGCCCTCGGGATCGACGCCCAGGCGTCCGGGCACCCCGCGGGGATCCTCGACGCCGCCGAGCGGGCCGAACTCCGGGGCATGGACCGGCTGGTGGTCGCCGAGACCGCCTACGACCCGTTCCTCCAGCTGGCCCGTGCCGCCGACCGGACCAGCACGATCGAGCTGGCCACCGGCATCGCGGTCGCCTTCGCCCGCACCCCGATGACGCTGGCCTACCAGGCCTGGGGCCTGCACGCGGCCTCCGGAGGGCGCGCCGTCATCGGCCTCGGCTCGCAGGTCAAGCCGCACGTCGAGAAGCGCTTCGGGATGCCCTGGGACCGCCCGGCCGCCCGGATGCGCGAGTACGTCCACGCGGTGCGGGCGATCTGGCACAGCTGGCAGACCGGTGAACGGCTGCGCTTCCGCGGTGACTTCTACACGCACACCGTGATGACCCCGGTGTTCTCCCCCGACCCGGTCCCCTCCGGCCCGCCCCGCATCCTGCTGGCAGGCGTCGGCCCGCTCATGACCCGCACCGCCGGGGCGGTGGCCGACGGGTTCCTCAGCCACCCGTTCACCTCGGTCGCCTACCTCACCGAACAGGTGCTGCCCGGCCTGACCGAGGCCCGGGCCAATGCCGAGGCGCAGGGCGCCGCCTGGACCGACCGCCCCTTCGAGACCACCGCCAACGTGCTCACCGCCACCGGCCGGACGGAGGAGGAGCTGACCGCCAACCTGGCCGCCGTGCGCGAGCGGCTGGCCTTCTACGCCTCCACGCCCGCCTACCGCCCCGTGCTGGCCCGGCACGGCTGGGAGGACCTCCAGGAGCAGCTGCACCACCTGTCGGTACGGGGCCGGTGGCAGGAGATGGCCGCGCTGGTCGACGACGAGGTGCTGGACGCCTTCGCGGTCACCGGCCCGGTGGACGAGGTCGCCCGCGAGATCCACCGCCGGTACGCCGGCCTGGTCACCCGCATCTCCGTCAGCCTCCCGGAGGACGCCGACCCGGGCCTCGGCCTGGACGTCCTCGCATCCCCGCCGGGACGCCCGTCGGCGTGGCGGACCTGCTGGCCGCCTCCGACGGCGTCTACCTGAACCACTCCACCCGGCTCTTCG
>NZ_JBHJUK010000021.1:18807-86126 GCF_042266225.1 Kitasatospora sp. NPDC056181 | reverse complement strand
GTGTCCGGCGCCCCCTCGGGCGTCGTACGGGGCTGGGGTGGAAGGCCCGCGCTACTTCTTCTTGGCCTTGCTGCCCCACGGCATCCCGGCCAGGGCCGCGATGATCACGAAGGACCCGATCGGGATCAGCACGTACAGGCCGAGGATCTGGGCGACACTCAGGCCGGTTCCCGGGTCGTCGCCGTCGTCCCGGGTGAGGGCCATGGCGGGCGACGACAGCAGCATCATCAGCGTGACCGTTGCGGTGACCGCGCCGGCTCGCAAAGCGTTCCTCTTGTCCACGTTCCCCAACTTACCCGCCTCTTACGTCGCGGCGCTCGGCGGGGTCGGCCTTTCGGGACCCCTCACCAGGGCCCCTCGCCAGGACCCCGGCGAGTGCGCGGGCCGCCCCGTCCGCGGCGATCGCGTCCAGCGTGACCGGTGTCCCGGCGCCGTCGGCGACCGGCAGCCGCCAGTTCGGGTACTGGTCCCAGGTCCCGGGCAGGTTCTGCGGGCGCGGATCGCCCACCAGGTCCGGCAGCCAGACGCCGACCAGCTCCGCCGGGGTGGCCCGCAGGAACCGGTACAGCGCCTGCGCGGAGAGCGGCTCGCCCTCGGCCAGCAGGCCCAGCCGGGCCAGCTCGGCCCGCCAGTCGGCCAGCTCGGCCGCCGCCTCCGCCTGCTCCTCGCCGAGCGTGCGGGCCAGCAGCCCCAGTCGGTGGCGCAGCTCGACGTGCTCGCCGGACAGCCGGGCCGCCGTGCTCGGCAGGTCATGGGTGGTCAGGGTGGCCAGGCTGCCCGGCCGCCAGCGCTCCGGTGCGAGGACCTCGCCCTTCGACTGCCAGTCCCGCTCGAACCAGAGCACCGACGTGCCGAGGATGCCGCGCGCCGCCAACTCCTCCCGGACGCCCGGCTCCACGGTGCCCAGGTCCTCGCCGATCACCGCCGTCCCCGCCCGGTGCGCCTCCAGGGCCAGCACGCCGAGCATCGCCTCGGCGTCGTAGCGGACGTACGCGCCCTCGGTCGGCGTGTGGCCCTCCGGCACCCACCAGAGCCGGAACAGGCCCATCACGTGGTCGATCCGGATCGCGCCCGCGTGCCGGGCCGCCGAGCGGAGCAGCTCCGCGAACGGGGCGTAGCCGGCCGCGGCGAGCGCGTCCGGGCGCCAGGGCGGCAGGCCCCAGTCCTGGCCGTGGGCGTTGAAGGCGTCCGGCGGGGCCCCGGTCGAGATGCCGGCGGCGAGGAAGTCCTGGAGCGCCCAGGCGTCGGCACCGTCCGGGTGGACGCCGACGGCGAGGTCGTGGATCAGGCCGACCGGCATGCCGGCGGTGCGGGCGGCCTGCTGGGCGTGGGCGAGCTGCTGGTCGACCTGCCAGGCCAGCCAGCGGTGGAACTCCACCGCCTCCGCGTGCCCCTCGGCGGCCAGCGTGACGTGGGGGCTCTCCGGGTGGCGCAGGCCCTTCGGCCAGGCGTGCCGGTCGGCGCCGTGCACCTCGGCGAGGGCGTTCCAGAGGGCGTACCGCTCCAGCCACCCGCCCTCCCGGGCCCGGTACGCCTGGTACGCGGCCTCCCGGCCGGCGCCGCGCGGGACCTCGTGCAGCAGCTCCAGGGCGCGGCGCTTGAGCGCCCAGACCGCGTCCCGGTCGATCAGGCCGTCGTGGCCCAGCACCTCGGTGCGCAGCCGGGCGGCGCGGCGGCCCAGCTCCTCGGCCTCGGCGCGCTGCTCGCCCGTCAGGTAGGCGTACTCGGGCACCGCCTCGACCCGCAGGTGGACGGGGTCGGCGAAGCGGCGGGACGAGGGGCGGTAGGGGGACGGGTCGGAGGGGGTCGCGGGAAGGCCCGCGTGCAGCGGGTTGATCTGCACGAACCCGGCGCCCAGGCCTCCGGCCCACTGGGTGAGCTCGGCGAGGTCGCCGAGGTCGCCCATGCCCCACGAGCGGTCGGAGAGGACGGAGTACAGCTGGGCGAGGAAGCCCCAGCTGCGGCCCGGCAGCTGGGGCAGCCGCTCCGGCGCCACGATCAGGTGGGCGCGCTGCTCCTCCCCCGCCGTCTGCGCCGTCAGCGTGTGCCGGCCGAGCGGCAGGTCCGCCGGCAGCCAGTGCGAGTGCCCGCGCGGCAGCTCCCAGGCCCCGCCGTCCTCCAGCTCGACGCTCAGCCGCACGTCGGCCGGCACGTCCAGCGCCGTCCGCCGCCCGGCCCGCACCACCACGGTCGGCGGCAGCAACCGCGTGCGCTGCCCGGCCCGGTGACGCTCCAGCGCCTCCCGCGCCGCCTCAGGCGTCCTCGCCTCCACCCCCAGCGCGGCCAGCACCGCGACCAGTGTCCGTGCCCCCACCGGCACGCCCCCGGGGCCGTACCGGGTGTCCACCCCGTACGCCTGTGCCAACGCCACCAGCTCGGGCGGCGGAGGGGGCGCGTCCTGCGCCGGCACCTCCAGGCCGTCGGCTCCGTCACGGTCGAGATAAGCGGCCACTCGCGGCTCCTGCGATGCTCGGCAAAGCCCGGTCAGAACAGCCACAGTCCTACCCGCGTGACGACCCGGTCACCCGGCGCGACACGGCGCGGGGGCAACGTGTCGCACCGGGGGGGTGGCGCCGGGCCCGTGCCGGAGTCGGAGCCGGCCCGGCCGGGCCTACGAGATCACAAACGCCACAAACCAGGCATAGCCGTCGACGGCGTTGACACCGGCTGGGTCAACTGGTGGGCTTTGGCGCGATGTGGTCGATGCCTGGCGAGGAGGCTCCTGTGCAAGCCCGAGTGTCCGTCGCCGCAGGACGGCGGTTGCGGCAGCAGCTGGACCAGAGCCCGGCGCTGCGCGAGGTGTTGTACCACCCGGCCGCACTGGCGGCGCGGCGGGCCACGGCGCGGACGTGCCGTCAGCTGGCGCCCAGGACGGCGGACCGGCTGATCGCGGACCTGAAGGGGACGCCGCCGCTGCTGGCGTCGGTGCGGGCGGAGCGGGCGCTGGCCTCCCGGCCCGGGGCGCCGAGCCGGCGGACGCTGCAGGTGGCGGCGACGCTGTCGGCGGCGGCCGTGGTCGGCGGGCTGCTGGTCAGCGGGCCGGTGGCGTACGCGTACAGCCCGGGGCCGGACGTGGTGAGCACGGCGGCGCAGACGCCGCTGGGGAGCGTGAGCAACCCTCAGGTGTTCCCGCGGCCGCAGGAGCAGAGCGTGGCCGGCAAGCCGGTCGTGGTGCCGGCCGCCGTCACGCTGGTGACCGCGCCGAAGGCGGACGGCGGGGCGGTGGACACCGTCCGCGAGGTGCTGGGCGTGGCCGGGGCGACGACGGTGACGCCGCAGCCCGACGGCGGGACGCCGGCCGCCGGGTCGCTGGTGGTGTACGTCGGCGGGCCCTCCGAGGGCGCGGGCGGCGAGGCGGACCGGGTGCTGCGGGAGCTGACCGCGGCGGCGGGCGGCAAGGACGGCACCGCACCGTCCACCTCCGGGATGCCGGCCGGCGGGTACGTGCTGTCCGCGGGCCAGCTGCCGGCGCAGGGCGGCGGGACGTACGGCGCGGTGGTGCTGGCCGGGACGGACGCGGCGGGCACGTTCTACGCGGCGCAGTCGCTGCGCCAGCTGCTCGCGGCGGTGCCGGCCGGGCAGGGGCAGGCGGCGGGCGCGGCCGGTCTCGGGCTGCCGGGGATCACGCTGCGCGACTGGCCCTCGGGCGCGCCGGTGCGCGGGACGGCGGAGGCGTTCTACGGGACGCCGTGGAGCCAGCAGCAGCGGCTGGACCAGCTGGACTTCCTCGGCCGGTCGAAGCAGAACTTCTACCTGTACGCGCCGGGCGACGACGCGTACCGGCTCTCCCGCTGGCGCGACGGCTACCCGCAGGCGCGGGCCGAGGAGCTGAAGGCGCTGGCCTCCCGGGCCCGGCAGAACCACGTCACCCTCGGGTACGCGATCGACCCGGGGCAGTCGCTCTGCTACAGCTCGGCCAAGGACGCCGACGCGCTGGTCGCCAAGCTGGACGGGCTGCGCAAGCTCGGCTTCACCGCGTTCCAGCTCCAGTTCCTGGACGTCTCCTACGACGAGTGGCACTGCAGCGAGGACCGGTCCAAGTACGGCACCGGGCCGGCCGCCGCCGCCAAGGCGCAGGCCGAACTGATCACCAGGGTGAACGACCGGCTGATCGCGAGGAACCCCGGGCTGGCCCCGCTCTCCGTGGTGCCGACCGAGTACCACCAGCAGGGCGCCACGCCGTACCGCAAGGCGCTGGCGGCGGCGCTGCCGCAGGGCGTGCAGGTGGCCTGGAGCGGGGTCGGGGTGATCCCGGAGAAGATCACGGGCGCTCAGGCCGCCGACACCGGAACCCTGTACGGGCGGCCGCTGGTCACCATGGACAACTACCCGGTCAACGACGCCAACCCGGACCGGCTCTACCTCGGCGCCTACACCGGGCGGGACGCGGAGGTCGCCACCAGGTCGGCCGTCATGCTGACCGGCGCGATGCAGCAGCCGGTCGCCTCCCGGGTCGCGCTGTCCACCGCGGGGGACTTCGCCTGGAACCCGGCGGCGTACAAGCCGGAGGAGTCCTGGCAGGCCGCGCTGCGTTCGCTGGCCGGCCCGACCGGCGCCGCGACCACCCCGGCCGGGGCCGCGCTGTCGGCCGTCACGGCGCTGGCCGGCAACAGCTCGTCCTCGCCGCTGTCGAAGCAGGAGTCCGGCTACCTGGCCCCGCTGCTGGACCGGTTCTGGGCGACCGCCGAGCCCAACGCCGGTGCCGCGCCGGACCTCGCCAAGCTGATAGAGGCGGCGGGCCCGCTGCGGGACGCCTTCACCGCGATGGCGGGCGCGCAGCAGACCCTGGCGGCGACCCCGGCCACCGCCCCGCTGGCCGCCGAGGCCGGCCCCTGGCTGGCCCCGCTGCGCGACTACGGGCTGGCCGGCCAGGCCGCGCTGGACATGCTGCTGGCGCAGCGCGGCGGCGACGGCGCGGCCGCCTGGAAGGCCCGGGTGGAGCTGAACAAGCTGCGCGAGCAGCTCGGCCAGAGCCCGGCGACGGTCGGCGCGGGCGTGCTCGGCCCGTTCCTGGAGCGCGCCGTCCGGGCCGCCGACAACTGGGCGGGCGTGGTCGGCGGCGGGATCACCGCGACCAGCACGCTGGGCACCGCGCACGACCACCTGCCGGCCCTGATGGCCGACGGCGTGGCCGACACCTTCTACTGGAGCTCGGCGCCGCCGCAGCCGGGCGACTCGGTCGGCCTCGACCTCGGCGGCGGCCGTCCGGTCGGCAGCGTCACCGTGCTGATGGGCTCCTGGGGCAGCGGCCCCGACGGCGGGAGCGCGCTGGACGACTACATCCGCGACGGCGTGCTGGAGTACACCACCGGCGAGGGCGGCTGGAAGCAGCTGGCGCAGGTGAAGAACCAGAAGAGCGTCACCGCCCAGCTGCCCGCCGGCACGGTGGTCCGCGGGGTGCGGCTGCGCGCCACCGCCGCGCAGAAGACCGCTGTGGCGGTGCGCGAGTTCACCGTGACCGCGCCGGACGAGGCCCCGGCCAGCGTCACCGGCGGTCCGGAGGCGCTTCCCGGCGCCTCGGCCGCCGCCGTGCTGGACGGCAACCCGGACACCGCCTACCGGGCGGCCACCGCGCCGACCGCCACGGACGAGCCGCTCACCGTCGAGCTGGGTGCGGCCCGGCCGCTGGACCGGCTGACCATCCTCACCGACCCGAACGTGCGGGCCTCCGCCACCGTCGCGGTGCGCCGCGCGGACGGCACCTGGGCGGAGATCGGCACCGTCCAGCCCGGCTACAACGAGCTGTCGGCCGGCGGCCTGAGCGCGGACGCGTTCCGGATGGCCTGGAAGCCGGGCGGGGAACCGCCCGTGGTCAACCAGGTGATCCCCTGGTACGCGGACGTCCCGGTGGCCCGGCTGAGCCTGGCCGACGCGGCGCTGGACGTGGTCACCGGCGCGCCCGCACCGGCGCAGGCGCGGGCGATGGTCGAGGCGGGCCGCCCCGAGGGGGTCTCCGGCGAGCTGCGTGCCGAGGTGCCCGCCGTCGCCAAGGGCCTGACCGTGGCCCCGGCGTCCGCGGTGAACGTGCCGCGCGGCGGCCGGGTGGGCGTGCCGCTGATGGTCAGCGCCACTGCGGAGACGCCGTCCGGGACGTACCAGGTGCCGGTGGTGTTCGTGGCCGGGACGACGACCGTCCGGCAGGTGCTCCAGGTGCACGTGGTGCCGCCGACCGGCGGGCCGGACCTGGCGACCACCGCGCAGGCGAGCTCGTCGGCCGACGAGACGTCGAACTTCCCCGCGTCGGCGGTGGCGGACGGCGACCCGAAGACCCGCTGGTCCTCGCCGGCCAAGGACGACGCCTGGGTGCAGCTGGAGCTGCCGCAGGCCGCCCACCTGGGCTCGGCGGTGCTGCACTGGCAGGCCGCGTACGCCTCCGCGTACAAGGTCCAGGCCTCGGCGGACGGCAAGACCTGGACCACCGTGGCGACGGTGGACGACGGCAAGGGCGGCAACGAGACGGTGCGCTTCGACGCGCCGGGGGCGAAGTTCCTGCGGGTGCAGGGCGTCGCCCGGGCCACCAAGTACGGCTACTCGCTCTGGGGCGTCGAGCTGTACGGCGTCACGGCGGCGGCCCCGCCGGCCGGGCAGCCCGCCCAGCCGGCCACCCCGGCCACCCCGGCCACGCCGCCCGCCACCTCCCCGGCCACGCCGCCGGCCACGCCCGCCACGCCGCCCGCGAAGCCGTAGGGCCGCACCGGCCCCGTGCCGGGCGGGCGCACCCCGCGCAGACGGCGGGCCGCCGCGCTCCCCGGTGCGGGGTGCGCGGCGGCCCATGAGGCGTACCGAAGGTATGACGGGCAAGCCCTTGTGGAACGGGGTCAGGCGGAGAGCGGTTCCGGCTGCTCACCGCGGCGGACGGGGGCTGTGTGGGCGGCGTGCGCCCGGCCGAGCGGCACCGTGTGCCCGGCCTCACTATGGTCGTGGTGCTCGTACTCGCCCCACTGCGGGGCGCGCAGCTGGTCGCCGCCACCGTACGGTTCCAGGTAGGGACGCCAGCGCGGGTCCCTGATCCCGGTGCCGATGATGCGCCAGGCCAGGCCGCTCGGCGGGGCCGGCGGGCGCTTCATCCGCCAGCCGAGTTCGGTGAGGTGGCGGTCGGCCTTGGTGTGGTTGCAGCGGCGGCAGGCGGCCACCACGTTGTCCCACCGGTGCTGGCCTCCCCGGCTGCGCGGGATGACGTGGTCGACGCTGGTGGCGGCGGCCCCGCAGTAGACGCAACGGCCGTGGTCCCGGGCGAACAGCGCCCGGCGGGTGAGCGGGACGGGCCCGCAGAAAGGGACCCGGACGAAACGGGTCAGGCGGACGACGGACGGCGCCGGAAGGGCGCTGGTGGCGCTGTGCAGAGTGACTCCCGAGTCCTCCAGGCTGACCGCCTTGTGGTTGAGGACCAGGATGAGTGCGCGGCGCATCGATACGACGCCGAGTGGCTCGTAGGACGCGTTGAGGACCAGGACATGCGGCACGGATGCCTCCTTGGACGCCTGCGGCGCGTGGCTCGCGCCGGGACGAGCGGTTGGACCACGCAACGGGTGCGTGATCTCCCCCAGTGTCGCCTTACGCCTTTGTACGGCGCCACCACTCCTGTGTAACGGACCCGGTATGAACTCCGGGTGTGCTTTCCGTCATACCCGGTATGCCCTGGCGACGGACGGGTTGCACCCGGGCGCCCGCGCGGGGGCGGCCCGGCCGGTCGGAGCAGCCGGGGCGGCGGGCGGCGCGGGGCCGGTCAGGGGGCGGCGCAGGGGGCGGACCAGGGGCGGACCGGGGGCTCGCCGGGTCGTTGACGGGGCGTCCGGTCGGTTTCCGCGCGCCCGGCGGCAGCTCCTCCCGCCGGGTCCGGCGTGTCCGGAGGGCGCTTCGACGGCCGATAGGCTAAGGCGGACGGTCCGCAGGCCAGGGGCATGCTTCCGCGGCGGCGGGCTGTGCAACGCCCCCTGCAGGAAGGTCCCGCACGTGTTCAGGTCCGGTGCCGCCGGCCTCCTCGCCGACGCGTCCACGACGCTCACGTCCACGACGACACTCCCGGCCGCGCCGGGTTCGGCCACCTCCCCGGTCCCGGCCCCGAGCCCGACGGCCCCCGCACTGCCACAGCTCGACCTCAGAATCCCGACCAGCGCGCAGGAGGTCAGCGACACCACCAAACAGGCCGCCGGCTGGTTCGACTCGCACTGGCAGGACTGGCTGGCCGGCGGGGTGCGGATCGTCTTCATCATCGTGCTGGCGCTGGTGCTGCGGGCCGTGGTGCGCAAGCTGATCACCCAGCTGATAACGCGGATGACCAGGCCGAACGAGGACGACGACGAGCCCACCCGGCTCGGCGGACTGCTGGCCAACACCGGGGTGGTCAACCCCGAGCGGCGCCAGCAGCGCTCGGAGGCGATCGGCTCGGTGCTGCGCAGCGTGGCGTCGTTCACCATCCTGGGCACGGCCGCGCTGATGGTGCTCGCGGCGCTCGGGGTGAACCTGGCGCCGCTGCTGGCGAGCGCCGGTGTGGCCGGTGTGGCGATCGGTTTCGGCGCCCGCAACCTGGTCACCGACTTCCTCTCCGGGGTCTTCATGATCATGGAGGACCAGTACGGCGTCGGCGACGAGATCGACACCGGGGTGGCCACCGGGACGGTGCTGGAGGTCGGCCTGCGGGTCACCAAGCTGCGCGGGGCGGGCGGCGAGATCTGGTACATCCGCAACGGCGAGGTGAAGCGGATCGCCAACATGAGCCAGGGCTGGTCGACCGCCTCGGTGGACGTCCAGGTCGGCTACAAGGAGGACCTGGTCCGGGTCGAGGCGCTGATCCAGGAGACGGCGGAGACGCTCGCCAAGGAGGCGCCGTTCGACGAGCTGATCTGGGCGCCGGTGTCGATCCTGGGCGTGGAGTCGGTCGCCGCGGACTCGGTGGTGCTGCGGGTCGAGGCCCGGACGGCGCCGGGCAAGTCGCTGACCGTGGCGCGGGCGCTGCGGCAGCGGCTGAAGGCCGCGTTCGACCTGTCCGGGATCAAGGTCAAGGAGGAGGTCGCTCCGGCCGCCGGCGCCGCGGGCGCGGCCGCCGGGACGGCCGCGATGGTCGTGGCGACGACCTCGGCGACGCCGCCCACCGACGCCGCCCCGCCGTCCGCGCTGGCCGACCCGACCTCGCCGCGCTACCTGGCGACGGCGCCGATACCGGCACCGGTCAAGCCCGCCGACGACGCCGGGGCCAAGTCGCCCTGACGGCCGCGGGAGCGACCCGAAAACGGACCAAAGCCCCGCCTCCCGGACACCCCGGGGGGCGGGGCTTCGCGCTGCCCGGTAACGAGTCGGCATCCACCCTCGCAACGACCATTGACACCCTCCTGACGGGGACCGTACGGTCCTGTCTCAAGCGACTGGAAAGTTTCCTAACAGTTCGCTCCGGGGTCGCCCGGAGGATGCCGGCACCCACCCGGAGGCCGCCACCACCTGCAGGAAGAGGAGGATCTTCGCGTGACCAAGACGACCGCCAAGGCCCCCCTCGCCGGCACCCCCAGCCTGCTGCGGGCCATCAACGACCGCGCCGCCCTCGAACTGCTCCTGGAGAACGGCCCGCTCTCCCGCACCCAGATCGGCACCCTGACCGGGCTCTCCAAGCCCACCGCCTCCCAGCTGCTGGCCCGCCTGGAGGCGGCCGGGCTGGTCCTCCCGGTCGGCACCACCGCGGGCGGGCCGGGCCCCAACGCGCAGCTCTACCAGGTGAATCCGGCGGCCGGCTACGTCGCCGGGCTGGACGTCACCAACAGCCACGTGCGGGTCGCCGTCGCCGACATCACCGGCACCACGCTGGCCGAGCACGTCACCCCGACCAAGGGCTGGCCGGCCGCCGAGACCGTCACCCGGGTGGCCGCCGCGGCCGCCGAGACCGTCCGCGCCGCCGGACTCGCCGAGGGCAGCCTGCACAGCGTGGCGATCGGCGTCGGCGGCGCGCCCGACCCGGTCACCGGAAAGCTCCGCTACGCCTCCCACCTGCCCGGCTGGCACTCACCGCGGCTGGTGCAGGAGCTGTCGGAGGCGATCGGCGCCCCGGTGTCGATCGAGAACGACGTGAACCTCGCCGCCGTCGCCGAGCAGGCCTCCGGCGCCGCGCACGGGTTCGAGGACTTCGTCCTGCTCTGGGCCGGCGAGGGCACCGGCGCCGCGATCGTGATCGCCGGCCGGCTGCACCGCGGCTTCACCGGCGGCGCCGGGGAGGTCGGCTACATGCCGGTGCCCGGCTCACCGGTCGTGCAGAACGTGCGCCGCCGCAACTCCGGCGGGTTCCAGGAACTGGTCGGCGCCCCCGCCGTCCGGGCCCTGGCCCGGGAGTTCGGGCTCGGCGCGCCCACCGCGGAGGAGTCGCTCGCGAAGGCCCTGGCGACCCCGGGCGCCGGCGACGGGTTCCTCACCGCGCTGGCCGGACGGCTCGCCGTCGGGCTGGCCGTGATCGTCGCCGTCGTCGACCCCCAGCTCGTGGTGGTCTCCGGCGGTGTGCCGAGTGCGGGCGGCGAACGGCTGCGCGCACTCGTCGAGGAGGAGCTGGCCCGGATCTCGATCGCCCGGCCGGAGGTCCGCATCAGTGCCCTGCCCGGTTCACCCGTCCTGACCGGCGCGCTGCAACGCGCGCTGGCCGCCGCCCGCGAGGCGGTCTTCTCCACCCACTGACGCTCCCAGCGCACCCACCCGTCGTACCGCACCTGAAACCTCTCCCCCATTCCCCGAACGCGGGAGCCGAGGCAATGACGCCTGCCCGCGCACCCCAGGAGGACCTCGAAGTGCACCCCACCACCTCGCGCAGAAGCCGCCGCACGCTGGCCGCCGTCACCGGCAGCGCCGTCCTGGCCCTGCTCGCCACCGCCTGCACCGGCACCAACGACGCCGGCGGCAACGACGACTCGGCCTCCGGCAAGGACGTCACCATCACCTTCTGGCACGGCTGGAGCCAGGACTCCGAGGTGAAGGCGATCAACGACAACATCGCCGCCTTCGAGAAGGCCCACCCGAACATCCACGTCAAGACCGTCGGCAACATCGCCGACGACAAGGTCAACCAGGCCCTGCGGGCCGGCGGCGACGACGCCCCGGACGTGGTCTCCTCCTTCACCACCAACAACGTCGGCATGTTCTGCTCGACCAAGGCCCTCGCCGACCTCAAGCCCTTCCTGGAGAAGGACCGGATCGACGCCGCGAAGACCTTCCCGGCCGCGATGCTCAACTACACGCAGTACCAGGGCAACCAGTGCTCCCTGCCGCTGCTCGGCGACGCCTTCGGCCTCTACTACAACAAGACCGCCTTCGCCAACGCCGGCATCACCGCCCCGCCGAAGACCTTCAGCGAGTTCGCCGACGTCGCCGCCAGGCTGACCATCGCCGACGGCAGCGGCTACAAGCAGCTCGGCTTCATGCCGCTCTACCACGGCTACGAGTCCACCACCGAGCACTTCCTCGGCCAGTACGGCCCGACCTACTTCGACAGCCCCGGCAAGTCGAACCTCGCCACCGACCCCAAGATCGCCTCCATGCTGAACTGGCAGAAGGGCCTGGTCGACAAGCTCGGCGGGTACGACAAGCTGGACAAGTACCGCGCCACCTTCGGCGAGGAGTTCAGCGCCAAGAACCCGTTCCACACCGGCCAGGTCGCGATGGCCATCGACGGCGAGTGGCGCACCGCCTCGCTCGCCGAGAACAAGCCCGACTTCGAGTGGGCCACCGCGCCGTTCCCGGTGCCGGACGACCAGGCCTCCACCTGGGGCCGCGGCTACCAGACCGGCACCATCGTCGGCATCGCCAGCAGCAGCAAGAAGCAGGCCGCCGCCTGGGAGCTGGTCAAGTACCTGACCACCGACACCGACGCCGTGGTCAGCTTCGCCAACGCGATCCACAACGTGCCGAGCACCTTCGACGCCCTCAACTCGCCGAAGCTGATCAGCGACCCGAACTTCAAGACCTTCCTGGACATCGCCAAGAACGCCAACTCCGGCACCACGCCGGCCAGCGTCAACGGCGGCGCCTACATCGTCTCGCTGCAGAACCTCGGTTACGCCTACGAGTCCGGCCAGCAGAAGGATCTCGCGGGCGGCCTCGCGGCCACCGCCAAGGAGATCGACGCCGCCATCGCCCAGGCCAAGTAGCCGCGGCCCCACGGAGCTCCCATGTCACTCGCGCTCGGCACCCGCAAGGGGACCGGAGCGGCCGGCCCGGCGGCGCCCTCCACGCAGCACCTGCTGCGCCGGAAGCGCCGCCGGGAGGCGGCCCGGACCCTCGCCTTCCTCTCCCCCTGGCTGATCGGCTTCAGCGTCTTCTTCCTGTACCCGCTGATCTCCACCGTCTACTTCTCCTTCATGAAGTACAACGGCTTCACCGCCCCCACCTTCAACGGCCTGAAGAACTGGGACTACGTCTTCAACGACTACCCGTCCTTCTGGCAGGGCCTGCGCAACACGCTCTGGCTCGTCGTCGTCATGGTGGCGCTGCGGGTGACGTTCGGCCTCGGCATCGGGCTGCTCATCACCAAGATCAAGACCGGCGTCGGCTTCTTCCGCACCGCGTTCTACCTGCCCTACCTGGCACCGCCGGTGGCCGCCACCGTCTCCTTCGCCTTCCTGCTCAACCCCGGCACCGGCCCGGTCAACCACTTCCTCGGCGAGATCGGCCTCCCCCAGCCCGGCTGGTTCGCCGACCCGGCCTGGTCCAAGCCCGCGCTCACCATGCTCGCCATGTGGGGCATCGGCGACCTGATGGTCATCTTCATGGCGTCCCTGCTGGACGTCCCGAAGGAGCAGTACGAGGCCGCCGAACTGGACGGCGCCGGCCCGTTCCAGCGCTTCCGGTACGTCACCCTGCCGAACATCTCGCCGATCATCATGTTCGCGGTGGTCACCGGGGTCATCCAGACCATGCAGTACTACACGCAGGCGATCGTCGCCGGGAAGGTCGCCGGCGGCATCGCGGGCAACTCCGGGCAGCAGTTCGAGCCCGGCTACCCGCAGGGATCCACCTGGACCCTGCCGCAGATGGTCTACAACCTCGGCTTCCAGCGCTTCAACACCGGCGCGGCCTGCGTCGTCGCCCTGGTGCTGTTCGCCATCTCCATGGCCGTCACCTCGATCCTGCTGCGCCGCAAGTCCGGCTTCATGGCGAGCGACGACTAGCGGACCAGTGAGGACACGATCATGACTCTCAGCACCACGCTCACCAAGGCCCCCGCCGGCCGGCCCGGCACCTCCGGCGGGTCCGGCAGCGCCGCCGCCCGGGTCGCCCGCCGTCGGGCCGCACTCAACTGGGTGGCCGTCCACTCGCTGGCCATCGCCGCCACGCTGTTCTTCCTGCTGCCGTTCGTCTTCGCCTTCCTCACCTCGGTGATGACGGACAACCAGGCGCTCACCACCGAGTACTGGCCCACCTCCTGGGAATGGGGCAACTACGCCAAGGTCTGGGACACCCCCGGGTTCCTCACCTGGTGGCGCAACACCCTGCTCTACGCCGGCCTCGGCACCGTCCTGACCGTCGTCTCCAGCCTCCCGGTGGCCTACGCGCTCGCCAAGTTCCGCTTCCGGGGCCGCAATCTGGCGCTGATGGCGGTCATCGCGATGATGATGCTGCCGCAGCAGGTCACCATCATCCCGATGTACCTGTTCTGGTCGAAGCAGATGCACCTCACCGGCACGCTCTGGCCGCTGATCATCCCGATGGCCTTCGGCGACGCCTTCTCGATCTTCCTGCTCCGCCAGTTCCTGATGACCATCCCCAAGGAGTACATCGAGGCGGCGCGGATCGACGGCTGCGGCGACCTGCGCACCCTGCTGAAGGTCGTGCTGCCGATGGCCCGGCCGGCCATCGCCGCCGTCGCCCTCTTCCAGTTCTTCTACGCCTGGAACGACTACTTCGGCCCGCAGATCTACGCGAGCAACAACCCCGGCGCCTGGACCCTCTCCTACGGCCTGGAGTCCTTCAAGGGCGCCCACCACACCAACTGGAACCTCACCATGGCCGCCACCCTGCTGGTGATGGCGCCGGTGATCATCCTCTTCTTCTTCGCACAGAAGGCCTTCATCGAAGGCGTGACACTGACAGGGGTCAAGGGCTGATGTCCGCACTCAAGCTGGCCATCGTGGGCGGCGGTTCGACGTACACCCCGGAACTGATCGACGGATTCGCCCGGCTGCGCGACACGCTGCCGATCGCCGAGCTCGTCCTGATCGACCCGGCCGCCGACCGGCTGGAGCTGATCGGCGGGCTGGCCCGGCGGATCTTCGCCCGGCAGGGCCACCCGGCCGTCGTGTCGACCACGACCGACGTCGAGGCGGGAGTCGCCGACGCGGACGCGGTGCTCCTGCAGCTGCGGGTCGGCGGACAGGCCGCCCGCAACCAGGACGAGACCTGGCCGCTGGAGTGCGGCTGCGTCGGCCAGGAGACCACCGGCGCGGGCGGCCTGGCCAAGGCGCTGCGCACCGTCCCGGTGGTACTGGACATCGCCGAGAAGGTCCGCCGCACCAATCCCGACGCCTGGATCGTCGACTTCACCAACCCCGTCGGCATCGTCACCCGCGCCCTCCGGGCCGCCGGCCACAAGGCGGTCGGGCTCTGCAACGTCGCCATCGGCCTCCAGCGGCGGTTCGCCGGACACCTCGGCGTCGACCCGGAGCTGATCCGGCTCGACCACGTCGGCCTCAACCACCTCACCTGGGAGCGCGGCGTCACCCTGCTCGACGCGCCGGGCGCCGCCGGCGGCCGCGAGGTGCTGCCGGAGCTGCTCTCCGGCTTCGGCAAGGAGATCGCCGACGACCTCCGCCTGCCGCAGCGCGTCATCGAGCGGCTCGGCGTCGTCCCGTCGTACTACCTGCGGTACTTCTACCAGCACGACGTGGTCGTCGAGGAGCTGAAGGCCAAGGGCTCGCGGGCCGCCGAGGTGGCCGAGATCGAGCGGCAGCTGCTGGAGATGTACGCCGACCCCGCCCTCGACACCAAGCCCGAGCTGCTCGGCAAGCGCGGCGGCGCGTTCTACTCCGAGGCCGCGGTGCAGCTCATCGCCGCCCTGCTGGGGACGGACGGCCGCACGTCCGTGCAGGTGGTGAACACGCGCAACGACGGCGTGCTGCCCTTCCTGCCCGACGACGCGGTCATCGAGGTCCCGGCCGAGGTCGACGCCGCCGGCGTGCGCCCGCTGCCGCAGCGTCCCGTCGAACCGCTCTACGCCGGCCTGATCGCGGCCGTCACCGCGTACGAGCACCTCGCCCTGGACGCCGCGCTGCACGGCGGCCGCGACCGCGTCTTCGACGCCCTGCTCGCCCACCCGCTGGTCGGCCAGATCGAACTCGCCGACCAGCTCACGGACCGGCTGCTCGCCCACAACCGCGAGCACCTCGCCTGGGCCTGACCCGCCCCTTCCGTCCGGTCCGCCGCACGCCCCCGGGCGCCGGCGGACCGGACCGCGAGGAGACCGACCACCCCCGGCCGGGGACAACGGCCGGGCCACGTACGAGCCGCGGGGACCTCATGACCCACCAGCCCGAACCACTCCTGCCCGGTGTACTCGCCATCGACGCCGGCAACTCCAAGACCGACGTCGCCCTCATCGGCGCGGACGGCACCGTCCACGGCACCGCCCGCGGCGGCGGCTTCGCCCCGCAGAAGGTCGGCGGCGCGGCCGCGGTCGCCGGCCTCGCCCCGCTGGTCGAGGAAGCCGCCGCGGCGGCCGGACTCTCCTTCCGCAGCGGCGTCCTGACCACCCACGTCAGCGCCTGTCTCGCCAACGCCGACCTCCCGGTCGAGGAGGAGGCCCTGCGCACCGCGCTGGAGTCCCACCCGTGGGGCGTCACCAACACCGTCGCCAACGACACCTTCGGCCTCCTCCGGGCCGGTACCGACGGTCCGCGCGGCGTCGCCGTCGTCTGCGGTGCCGGGATCAACTGCGTCGGCCTGCTCCCCGACGGCCGCACCGCCCGCTTCCCCGCCCTCGGCGAACTCACCGGCGACTGGGGCGGCGGCAGCGGCCTCGCCGTCAGCAGCATGTGGCACGCCGTCCGCGCCGAGGACGGCCGCGGCGGGCCCACCGCCCTCGCCCGGGCCATCGCCGAACACTTCGGCCTGCCGAGCACCGGCGCGGTGGCCGAGGCCATCCACCTCGGACACCTGCCGTGGGCCCGGCTGCACGAGATCGCCCGGGTGCTGTTCGCGGTCGCCGCGACGGGGGACGCCGTCGCGCTGGAGCTGGTCGACCGGCAGGCCGACGAGATCGCCCGGCTGGCGGTCGTCGCCCTGGGACGGCTGGACCTGCTGGACGAGCCGACGCCGGTGGTGCTCGGCGGCGGTGTGCTCGCCTCCCGGCAGCCGCTGCTGCTCGACAACCTGACGGCACGGCTGGCCGCGGCCGCCCCGCTCGCGGAGCCGCGTGTCGTCGTCGCACCGCCGGTCCTGGGGGCGGCGCTGCTGGGCCTCGACCACCTGGGTGCCGGAGAGGCGGCGCAGGCCCGCGTACGGGAGGCGTACGACCCGACCCGGCGCGTGGCGGCGTAACCGCCGGGGGCCCCGACCCGCCGGGCCCCGATCCCGCCGGGCCCAGCCCTGCCGCACCCCGACCTCCCGTTCCCGCCGGGCCCGCACGCCGGGCGGGAACGGGAACCGGCCGGACCTCCGCCGCGCTTTCGCGGATGCTGCTGTCCGGCCACGCCTCGGGGGGCTTGAGCCATGACCACGCCTTCCCGCCTGCTCCTCGCCGCGAGGCCGGTGCCGCTGCCCGTCCTGCTCCAGCACGCCGGGGACTGCCTGGCCGAGCGGGAGCCGGCCCGCCCGTACGGCTGCTACGGGAACACGTACGACCTGGTGCTCGACGCGCAGGGCCGGATCCTCCGCATCGAGGAGCTCTACCACCCCTGAGGGCCGGAGCCCGAATCCGCCCGGGTCCGCCAGCGCCGCCCGGGTCCGCGGCTCGCCGTCCGCCTGGCAGACGCCTCCGTCCCATCCCCCCTTGATCTGATGAGCTGCCGGGCATGGACCACGAACGAGGTGACCGCCGGCGCTGGCTCGTGCTCGCCGTCGGGATGTTCGCGATGACCTCCGGGTGCGCGTTCCAGTTCGGACTGCCCTACCTGATCCCGGCGTTGCTCGACGAGGGGCTCTCGCTGAGCGGGGCCGGACTGCTGGCCGCCTGCCCGACGGCCGGCCTGGTGCTGACGCTCACCGCGTGGGGGGCGGCGGCGGACCGGTGGGGCGAGCGCTGGGTGCTGGCGTCCGGGCTGGGGCTCGGCGGGCTGGTGCTGCTGGCGGCGACGGCGGTGCGCGGGACGGCCGGGCTCGGGGCGTGCTTCCTGCTGGCGGGCGCGGCCGGAGCCTCGGCGCACGCGTCGAGCGGGCGGCTGATCCTGGGCTGGTTCCCCGCGCGGGAGCGCGGGCTGGCGATGGGCCTGCGTCAGACGTCGCTGCCGCTGGGGGTCGCGGTGGCGGCGCTGCTGCTGCCGCCGCTCGCGGCGCACGGACGGGCCACGGCGCTGGCGGTGCTGGGCGGGCTCAGCGTGGGGGCGGCGCTGCTGGTGGCCGTCGCGGTGCGCGATCCGGCCCGGCCGGGTGGCGGTGAGGCGGGCGGGCAGGCCGGGAACCCCTACCGGACACCGGTGCTGTGGCGGCTGCACGGGGCCGCGACGCTGCTGGTGGTGCCGCAGTTCACGGTGTCGGTGTTCGCCCTGGTCTTCCTGGTGGACGAACGCGGCTGGTCACCGTCGACGGCCGGGCCGCTGCTGGCGTGCGTGCAGGTGGCGGGGGCGGGCGCGCGGCTGGCGGCCGGGCGCTGGTCGGACGTGGCGGGCAGCCGGGTCGGGCCGATGCGCCGGCTGGCGTGGACGGCGTCCGGAGTGCTGGCGGTGCTCGCGGCGGGCGCGTTCAGCGGCTCGGCGGTGGCGGTGGCCGCGTTGATGGCAGCGGGCGTGGTGACGGTGTCCACCAACGGGCTGTCGTTCACGGCCGTGGCCGAGTACGCCGGTCCGGCCTGGGCGGGCCGGGCGCTGGGGGTGCACACCACCGTGCAGAACGCGGTCGCGGCGTGCGTCGCCCCGGCCGTGGGCGCGCTGATCGGCGCGGCGGGGTACGGCTGGGCGTACGCGGTGGTGGTGGCGTTCCCGCTGGTGGCGGCGGCGGTGGTGCCGCTGCACGAGAAGTCGGCCGGTTCGACTTCTCGCGCAGGCTCCACGCCCCGTCGGCTCTCCGTCCCGGCGGGCGCGGCCGTCCGTTCGCGGCCTCCTTCGGGCCCGGATGCCGGCGGCGGTCAGAGCGAGTAGCCGCTGACCACGACGGGCCGGAAGCCCTGGGCCACCCGGTCGTCGAAGGTCTGCTGGTACTGGTCCGCCGTCAACCGGTGATGAGCGGAGAACGGCGGCCCCTCACGCTGCTCGAAAATCGCCGCATAATGATCAGCACCATCAAACGTGTAACCACACACGTGGACAGGCCGGAAACCCTGCCCCACCCGATCGTCGAACGTCTGCTGGTACTGATCCGCCGTCAACCGGTGATGAGCAGAGAACGGCGGCCCCTCACGCTGCTCGAAGACCGCCGCGTAGCGGTCACCGCCGTCGACGGTGTACCCGCTCACCCATACCGGGCGGAAGCCCTGCCCGACAAGGGTGTCGAAGATCTGCTGGTACTGGTCGGCGGCCAGATTGTGGACCGCGTGGAACGACGCGCCCTGGGACTGTTCGAAGATCGCGGCAAACCGCTCGGTGCCGCTCACCACCTGGTCGCCCGTGGCGCAGAACACCTCGCCGGTGTCCTGGTTGGCCGTGCAGAATCCGCCGAGCAGTTGCACCTCCACGTTCGCGTTGTTGCCGCTGCCGCCGATGTGCACCACCGAGAAGCCGCCGCTGACCGCGCTGGTCGCAGCGGGCGCCACGCTCTCGTCGTAGGAGTTCGAGCCGAGGAAGGGGTTGTCCCAGTGGAAGCGGACCTCGCCCTTGCGGACGCCGTCGACGTCCTCGATCTGGTAGGTGACCCGCCCCTCGGTCCCGGTGCCGACCCCGTCCGACTCGGATTCCCATTCCCCCCTGTCCCCGATGAGGATCGGCGGCCGGACGGTGAATTCACCACCGGGGAGTGACACGTCCGTACGCCTGAGGTTCAGTGTCCCGGCTAAATTCCGGAGAGTGACGTGGGTTGACCTGGCAGCCATCGTCTCATCCCTCCACTTGTTCGTTTACCTCCTTATAATTTACGCCGCCACGCGGGGAACGCGGCGTGCGGCAACGGACCGTGACGACGCCTACGGTGGGCCACCGCCCTCGGTTCGGTGCGACCGACCCGGGCAATCCGGTGGACGGCGCGGACCCCGGTGGCGCAGAGTCGCGTCATGCCTCGTCCCTCTCTGCCCTCCCTCCCGGCCCGGTACCGGACGCGGTCGGCGACTGCGTCCGATGCCCCGGCCATCCATCGGCTGATCACCGCGCGGGCGCGGGAGCTGCCCGGCGGCCTCGAGAGCGCGCCCGAGGGCGGCCTCGACGCCGTGGCCGCCGACCTCGAACTGCCCGGGCTGGACCCGGCGCGCGACACCCTGCTGGTCGAGGACGCGGCGGGCCTGGTCGTCGGGCGCGCGTGGGTGCACGGACGCCGGAGCAAGGTGGACGTCCACCCGGCCCATCGCGGTGGGGGGTTGGGCGCCGCGCTGCTCGACTGGGCCGAGGCGCGGGCCCGGGAGGCGGGCGGCGAGCGGCTCTCGCAGACCCTGCCGGACGGCGACCGGGCGGCCGCCGGGCTGCTGCGCTCGCGCGGGTACGAGCCCTTCGTCACCGAGTGGCTGCTGGAGATCGCGCTGCCCGCCGCGGACGGGGTGCCCGCCCCGCCGGACGGGGTCACCGTGCGGCCGTTCCGGCCCGGGGACGAGCGCGCCGCGTACCAGCTGACCGAGGACGCGTTCGACGAGTGGCAGCAGCGGCGCAAGCCGTACGAGGAGTGGGCGCTGCACACCGTCGAGCGGGACACCTTCGCTCCCGCGCTCTCGCCGGTGGCGTTCGCGGGCGGCGAGATGGTCGGCGCGGTGCTGTCGCTGGACCTGCCGCACACCGGCGAGGGCTACGTCGAGCGGGTCGCGGTGCGGCGGGACCACCGCAACCGGGGGATCGCCCGGACGCTGCTGCAGGAGGCCTTCCACGCGTTCCACCGGCACGGGCGGCAGGCGTGCACGCTGTGGACGCACTCGGAGACGGGCGCGCTGTCGCTGTACCAGCGGGTGGGGATGACGGTGCGGCGCAGCTCGTCCGTCTACGGCAAGGCCCTCGCCCCCGCCTCGGACGGGTGAGCCGGACAGCCGTCAGGTGCCCAGGACAGACAGCCCTCAGGTGCCCCGGACAGCCCTCAGGTGAGCCGTCGGGCCAGCTCCGCCGGCAGCGGGTAGGGCCGCTCCGGCGGGAGGAGTCGCTGGGCCTTGGCGGCCTGGCCGTTCTGCACCAGGGCGGCGATCTTGCGGACCTGCGGGGTGAGGTCGGTGATCCCGGTGATCCACTCCTCGGCGTAGGCGCGGATCAGCGAGCGGCCGACGCCGATCTGGATGCTGTAGTGGTTCAGCGCGGCGCCGCGCAGGGACCGCTCGGGGTCCCACTGCACGTGCACCTCGGCGCGGGCGAGGGCGGCCGGGTCGGCGGTGGTCGGCACGGCGCGGGAGAGCGCCTCCTCCCAACCCGCACGGGTGATCCGGACGGCGAGGACGCGCTCCTGGCCCGGTTTCTGCGCCCAGTTGCTGCGGTGCATGAGCCAGCGGAAGGACGGCTTGATCCACGTCATCCGCCCGAAGGAGAACGGCGGCACGAAGCGGCCCGCCGCCACCGCCGGACCGGCCACGGCCGGGGCGTACGCCTGGTACACGACGATGGTGGAGGCGTCGTGGTCGGCACGGATCTCACGGAGGCTCGGCTGCTGCACGGGGGCCACCCTGCCCGCCGGACACCGCCCGGGGCGAACGGTTTTTCCGCCGCGGCCCCGGAGCCGGCCCCCGGCGACGGCGAGCGGCCCAAGGCCCGGCGCAGGGCGGGTGGCCGCCCCGTGCGGGCCGTCAGGGGTCCGGTAAAATTCGGCCCCGGAACCCGCACGGCGGGTTGTTTCGGGGGCGGAGCAGAACGGCATGACGGCTGGAATCGATCAGGACATCTCCGGCTCACCCGACGTACCCGCCGAGCTGGGCCAGTGCTACCTCGACCTGCTCGTCGACGTCTCCCGGACCGGACGACTGCTCCGCCGCAGCGAGTTGGAGAGCCTGAGGGCACTCGGCGAGCGCGGGGCGGAGACCGGCCACGGGCTGCAGCGGATGGCCGCGCACTGCCTGGCCGCCACCCGGCAGGCCTGGCGCACGCTGCCCGGGATCACCGCCGCCGTGACCGTCGCCGACCTGCGCCGCACCGGTGACGCCGTGCTCGCCGCGACCGAGGCGGCGCTCGCCGCGCTGGGCGAGGGGCACGAGCGGGCGCAGCGGTCGGCCGTGCGCCAGGAGGAGGCGGCGCGGCGGGAGTTCATCGACGACCTGCTGTACGGGCGCAGCGACCTCGGCCTGCTCGCCGAGCACGCCGAGCGGTTCGGGCTGCGGCTGGCCGGCGGGTACTCCGTCGCGGTGGCGGTCGGCGACGTGCCCTACGCGGACGTCCACCCGCTGGTGCACCGGGTGGAGCGTGAGCTGGTGGGCCGGTTCGGCGACCGGGACGTGCTGCTGGCGACCAAGGACGGCCGGCTGGTCTGCATCGCGCCCGACTGCGACCGCGCGGTGCTGGAGGCCTTCGCGGACCTGGCGTTGCGTCCGGGCCGGGGCTACCAGCCGGTGCTGCGGGTGGCGACCGGCCGCCGGCACTCGGGCGCGGGCGGCGTGGTGCACAGCTACGAGGAGGCGCTGGGCGCGCTGGACTACGCGGAGCGGCTGGCGCTGCCCGCACGGCGGTTGAAGGCGGAGGAGCTGCTGGTCTTCCCGGTGCTGATGCGCGACCGGGAGGCCATGGCCGACCTGGTGCGCAACGTACTGGGCCCGCTGACCGCGGCCCGGGGCGGCGCCCGGCCGCTGCTGGACACCATCGCGGTGCAGGCCGAGACCGGGTACGTGAACGCGGAGGCGGCCCGCCGGCTGGGCCTGAGCGTGCGGACGCTCGGCTACCGGCTGGAGCGGATCCGTGCGCTGACCGGCTACGACCCGGCGGACGCGCTGCACCGCTACACCCTGGAGACCGCCGCGATGGGCGCGCGGCTGCTGAACTGGCCCGAAGAGGCGCTCTGACCGGCGGCCCGCACCGGCGTCGCTGCGTGTTCCAGGCTGTCAAGAAGGCGTCAAGACTGCCGGATCCTGGCAATGTGCGAACCGGCTCCGGGCTGTCACGATCACCGTGGCGCGCCGGAGGGGGCGCCGCGGGAGCAGGCAGGGGGGCGTGGCCCGACGGGGGATCGTCGAGGCCGCGCCGGGCTCTCCGGCGGCGTCCCCTCCTGCGCGCCGAGGGTGGTCACCGGGTACCGGCTGCCGGACCTGCCCGGTGGTGTCGGGGCCGACGCCCTGCACGGGGGTCACGGCGTCGGCCGCGGGGGCCTGGTCCCGGAGGGGTCACGGCGCCGATCCCCACATCGGCGTCGCGACCGGGGGCGCCCGGGGGCACCACGCCGGCCACCACGGAAACGGGGCCGGCGGCGGGGCCCGCCCCGGACCTCGGCCCGCCCCCGCACGCTTGGTTACCGCTCGGTAGCATCGCCGGAGGGAGAACTCTTCGAGGGGGCGCGATGGAACGGCAGCGGACCGCGGTGGTGTCCGGGGGCGGGACGGGGATCGGGCGGGCGATCGCCGCCGAACTCGCCGGGGAGGGCTACCGGGTGGCGATCCTCGGCCGGCGGGCCGAGGTACTGGCGCAGACGGCCGCCGCGATCGGTGCGGGCGTGGTGCCGGTCGCGGCCGACCTGACCGTGGCCGCCGAGGTGGAGCGGGCCGCCGGGGAGATCGCGGCACTGGGGCCGGTGGACGTGCTCGTCAACAACGCGGGCGCGGTGATCACCCCGCCCGCCGACGCCGGCCTGGCGGCGCTCGCCGAGGCCTGGCGGCGCGACCTGGACACCAACCTGCTCACCGCCGTCCTGCTCACCACCGCACTGGCCGGCCACCTCCGGCGCCCCGGCGGCCGGCTGATCCTGATCAGCTCCGCGGCCGCCCAGCGCGGCGGCGCCGGCCCCCACTCGGCCGGCTCGTACGCGGCCGCCAAGGCCGCCCTGCACGGCTGGGCGTTCGGCCTGGCCCGCCAGTTCGGGCCGGACGGGATCACCGTCAACGTCCTCGCGCCGGGCTACGTCGCGGACACCGAGATCTTCGGCGCCGACTGGAGCGAGGAGTTCCACGCCGGCAAGGTCGCCGCCACCCTGGTCGGCCGCGCAGGCACCCCCGAGGACGTCGCCGCCGCCGTCTCCTACCTGGCCTCGCCCCGCGCGGGCTACCTGACCGGCCAGATCATCGGCCTCAACGGCGGCGCGGTCCTGGGCCGTTGAGAACGCGCCGCTCCGCCGGGACACCGCTCCGCCGGGACACCGGTCCGCCGGGACGCCCGGCAGGTCAGCGGCGTGCCGCGGCCAGCAGCTCGGGCACGGTGGCGAACTTGACGCGGGGGCGGCCGGCGGCCTCGCCGAGGGTGCGCTCGGTGCGGTCGATGGCGCGGAGCTGCTTGAGCCCGAGCGAGTCCGGGCGGCGGGTGCGGACGAGGCGGGCGAAGTCCCGGGCGGTGCCGGCCGGCTCGGGGAGGGCGCCGGCGACGGCGTCGTCGAGGAAGGCGTCGACGGTCTGCTGGGCACAGGCCCGGTTGGCGCCGATGCCGCCGGAGGGGCCGCGCTTGGCCCAGCCGACGACGTAGGTGCCGGGCAGCGGCCGGCCGGTGGCCGGGTCGAGGACGCGGCCGTCACGGCTCGGGAGGGCGGCGGCGCCCTCGTCGAAGGGGAGGCCCGGCACGGGCACGCCGCGGTAGCCGATGGACCGCACGACCAGGCCGGCCTCGATCACCGTGCCGCCCGCCTCGACGCCCGTCACGCGGTCGTCGCCGGCCAGCGCGGTGGGCGTGGTGAGGAAGCGCAGCACGATCCGCCGGCCGGGGCGCGGCGGCCGCGCGGTGTCGACGGTCTCCCTCGGGAGTCCCGCGAGCAGCGCGGCCTTGGAGCCGGGTGCGGCGGCGTCGACGGCGGCCCGGACGTCCGGGTGGTCCTCGACGACGAGGTCGACGCCGGGCAGGTGCTTCAGGGCGAGGAACTCGGGCCGCGTCCAGGCGGCGTCCTCCGGCCCGCGACGGGCGAGCAGCACGACCTCGCGCACCCGGCTGCCGCGCAGGGCGGCGAGGGCGTGGTCGGCGATGTCGGTGGCGGCGAGCCGCCCGGGGTCGAGGAGCAGGATCCGGGCGACGTCGACGGCGACGTTGCCGTTGCCGATGACGACGACGCGTTCGGTGGTGAGGTCGACGGCGTCGGCGGGCACGGTGGGGTCGGCGTTGTACCAGCCGACGAGGGTGGTGGCGGGCAGGCTGCCGGGGAGGTCCTCACCGGGCAGGCCGAGCCGGCGGTCGGCGGCGGCACCGACGGCGTAGATCACCGCGTGGTGGTGGGCGGCGAGTTCGGCATGGGTGAGGTCGCGGCCGATCTCGACGTTGAGGTGGACGGTCAGGCGCGGGTGGTGGAAGACGGACGCGAAGCTCTCGGCGATCCGCTTGGTGGCCTGGTGGTCGGGGGCGACGCCGTGCCGGAGCAGTCCGCCGGCGACCGGCAGGCGGTCGATCATGGTGATCTCGGCGCCGGTGGTGCGCAGCAGCGACTGGGCGGTGTAGCCCGCGGAGGGGCCGGTGCCGACGATGGCGATGCGCGGCGTGCCGAGGCCGCCCGGCAGGCTGCGGGGGAAGGCCGGCGCTCCCCAGGCGTGGTCGTTGGGGTGGTCGCGGTAGTAGTCGCGGTTGAGGTCGCCGAAGACGGTGTCGGGCCCGGTGAGCCGGTCGACGGGGCGGACGGCGTCGACCGGGCAGGCGTCGGCGCAGGCGCCGCAGTCGATGCAGGCGGCCGGGTCGATGTACAGCATGTCGGTGCTGCCGAAGTCCGGTTCCCCGGGGGTGGGGTGGATGCAGTTGACCGGGCAGACGGAGACGCAGGAGGCGTCGTTGCAGCAGGTCTGGGTGATCGCATAGGCCATGGCCGGGAGTGGTCCTCGCTGCGTGGGGGTCGGGGGTCCGGTACGGCGGGGGGGGTCAGAGCATGTGGACGCGGCGGTAGACCGCCGCGGAGGCCTTGGTGAGCAGGCCGCACTCGGCGAGGAAGGCCATCAGGTGGCGCGAGCTGGTGCGCATCATCGCCTTGCGGTGCTCGTTGGCGCGCACCTCGGCGACGGCCCGCTCGCGGTCGAGCCCGGCGGCCGTGTAGACGCCGGGGTGCACCATGCTGCTGACGATGACGTAGGCCCCGGCGGCGATCCCCGTCGCGGCGGCCCGCCGGCGCGCGGGCGAGGCCCCGCGCATCCGCTCGCGGATCTGCTGGCGGGCGAACTTCATGTGCCGGGACTCCTCGACCACGTGGATCCGGGAGGTGCCGCGGACGATGTCGAGGACGTTCCCGCCGCGCATCCAGTCGCGCTGCATGACGTCGAGCACCTCCTCGGCGACCAGGATGCCGCCGTAGGCGAGTTCGCCCCGGGCGGTGGCCTTGAAGAGGCGGCCGGCCTGGGCGATCACCGGGTTCGGCCGGTACTGGGGGACGCCCATCTTCTCGCAGGCGCGGGCGAACATGATCGAGTGCCGGCACTCGTCGGCGATCTCGGTGAGGGCGAAGCGGAACTCGGCGCCGGCCGGGTTCTTGAGGTACTGGTCGCGCAGCACCATCTGCTGGAGGATCATCTCGAACCAGATGCCGGTGGTCATGATCGAGCAGACCTCGTGCCGGGTCAGGGTGACCCGCTGCTCCTCGGTCATCTCGTCCCAGAGCCGGGTGCCGTAGAGGGTGCTCCACTCGGGGTTGAGGCCGTAGTCGCCCGCGGGGAGCGGGGCGTCCCAGTCGATCTCGGTCGCCGGGTCGTAGGAGAGGGTCGCGGCCGAGTCGAGCAGCCGCTTCGAGACGTCGTCGTCGGCCTCGGTGTGGCCGTGGATTCCTGCCGCCGCGCCGGTCGCGCCGGTCCGGGTCATGACTGCCTCCAGGTGCATGCCCTGTGCGGGCTTCCCGCCGATCCCGCTTATTAGACGGAGAGTACAATAAGAGCCCCGGAGCGAGAAGCCCCCGCGCATCCGCCGGTACGCGCCCGCCCCCGCCCCCGCCCCCGCACCACGCACCCCGCTCGTCACGCATCCGCGCGTGCCCCTGCCCGGCCGAGTCCTGGCGGCCGAGGGATGATGGCGGAGGCGGACGTGAGCGGCCGGTCGACGGCCGACGTGGCGAGAACACATCCGAGGTGCGCACATGGACAGCCGGCGGTTCCCCTTCGTCGACACCGCGGCCGGGGCCCTGCTCGACGCGGACGGCAGGATCATCCGCTGGACGCCGGAGGCCGAGCAGCTGCTCTCCCTGCGCGCCGACCAGGCCTGCGGCCGACGCGTCCGGGAGCTGCTCGCCGATCCGGCCACCTGGCCCGCCCTGCTGGCCGAGCGGACGCCGGACGCCTGGTCCGGCCGGGCCGTGGTGCGCTCGGGGCGGGGCGAGGAGCTGGGGATCGTCTTCCAGGTGCTGCCGCTCGCGGACGGCGGAGAGGGCGCCCCCGCCCCCGCCTCCCGCTACTTCGTCCTCGCCGCCCCCGCCGGCCTGGTCGCCCAGTGGCGCCAGGACCAGGCGTTCACCCGGGAGCTGTTCCTCCAGGACCGCGTCGGCCTCGCCGTCTTCGACGAGCGGCTGCGGCTGATCAGGACCAACACCCACCTGCTCCCCTACACCGGCCTCCCGCCGAACCTGAACGGCCACCGCCTCGGCGACTTCCTCCAGCCCGACGACGCGGCGACGGTCGAACGCCACCTCCACGAGGTGCTGGAGACCGGCCGGCCGCTGGTGCTGACCGAGGAGCTCGTCCGGACGATCGAGAATCCGGGCACCGGTGCGGTGATGGCGGTCTCCGCGTTCCGGCTGCAGGCCCCCGACGGGCACGCGATCGGCGTCACCGCGCTCTTCACCGACGTCACCGAACTCCACCGCTCGGGCGAACGCCTGGCCGTGCTGCACCGGGCCACCGCGGCCGTCGGCGGCTCGCTCTCCGTCACCGGCACCGCCGAGGAGCTCGCCGCCGTCCTCGCGCCCGGGCTGGCCGACCTGGCGGTGGT
The DNA here is from genome assembly GCF_042266225.1 of Kitasatospora sp. NPDC056181. Taxonomy (NCBI): domain Bacteria; kingdom Bacillati; phylum Actinomycetota; class Actinomycetes; order Kitasatosporales; family Streptomycetaceae; genus Kitasatospora; species Kitasatospora sp. NPDC056181. Next base: position 58,893 of record NZ_JBHJUK010000021.1, on the reverse strand, counting down.
CGAGGTCGCCGAGGCGGTGTTCACCGGCGAGGAGCCGGTCCCCGACCGGGACGGCCGCCTCTGGCTGCGCCGAACCGCCGTCGCCGCGGGGCCCGGGACCGGCTCGCCCACGGCCGACGCCGCCACCGACGCCGCCGCGATCCCCGTCACCGAGTCCGCCACCGCCGCCCCCACCGCCCTCTCCCCCTCCGCGATGACCGCCCCGCTCCGGGCCCGCGGGGCCCTGCTCGGCCGGGTGACCGTCCGGCGGGCACCCGGCCGCCCGCCGTACGAGCCGGCCGACCTGGACCTGCTGCGCGAGATCGCCGCCCGCGCCGCCCTCGCCCTGGACAACGCGCGCCGCTACACCCGCGAGCGCCGGGCCGCCGTCGGGCTGCAGCGCAGCCTCCTGCCGCCGTCGCAGGCGGAGACCGCCGCCGTCAGCGCCTCCAGCGTCTACCTGCCGACCGACACCGCCACCGGCGTCGGCGGCGACTGGTTCGACGTGATCCCGCTCTCCTCCGCCCGGGTCGCGCTGGTCACCGGGGACGTCGTCGGGCACGGGCTGGAGGCCAGCGCCACCATGGGGCGCCTTCGCACCGCCGTCCGCACCCTCGCCGACCTGGACCTGGAGCCGGACGAGCTGCTCGTCCACCTCGACGACCTGGTGTCCCGGCTGCTGGTCGAGGCCGACGAGCCCGGTGGCCAACCCGGAGACCGGGCGAACGGCGGGGCGGACGGCCGGGCGGACGGGCGCCCGGAGGACGAGGGGTGGCCCGCTCTGCGCCGCGCTGTCGCCTCCGGCGCGACCTGCGTGTACGCGGTCTACGACCCGGTGTCCCGGCGGTGCGCGATCGCCTCCGCCGGCCACCCGCCGCCCGCCGTCGCCGCCCCGGACGGCACCGTCGAGTACGTGCCCGTGCAGCCGGGCCCGCCGCTGGGCGTCGGCGGCCTGCCGTTCGAGGTGACGGAGGTCGAACTGGCCCCCGGCAGCATCCTGGCGCTCTACACCGACGGCCTGATCCACGGCCTCGGCGGCGACCTCGACGAGGGCATGGCCGAGCTCCGCCGCCGGCTCGCCCTGCCCGGCGTCACCACCACGCCGCTGCCCGAACTCGGCCGGACCCTCGTCGCCGGCCGTCCCGCGGACCTGCGCGGCGACGACGTCACCCTGCTGCTGGCCCGCACCCGCGCGGTGCCACCCGAAGCCACCGCCGTCTGGCCGGTGGAGCCCGACCCCGCCGCCGTCGCCCTCGTCCGCGAGCGCACGGCGGAGCAGCTGCGCGCCTGGGGGCTGGAGGACCTGGTCTTCACCACCGAGCTGGTACTCAGCGAGCTGGTCACCAACGCGATCCGCTACGCGGGCGGCCCCGTCGAGGTCCGGCTGATCCTCGCCGAGCGCCTGACCTGCGAGGTCTCCGACCCCAGCGCGACCCAGCCCAGGATGCGCCGCGCCCACCTCACCGACGAGGGCGGCCGCGGCCTCTACCTGGTCGCCCAGCTCACCGACCGCTGGGGCAGCCGCTACACCCGCCACGGAAAGACCATCTGGGCCGAACAGGAACTGCCGCAGTCCCAGCCCCAGCCCCAGGAGCCGCAGTCCCGGCCCCAGGAACGGCAGCCCCGGTAGCCCCCGGCGGTCAGGCCCGGAAGGCCGCCGCGAAGACGCCCGGCATCCGCGTCCACGAGGGCCGCGCCGCGAACCGGGTGAGCCGCCGGCCGGTCAGCGCCGCACTGCGGGCCGTGACGAACCACGGCGGCTTCGGGAAGAGCGCCCACTCGCCACCCGCCACCGACCGCGGGAACGGCCGGAACGGTCCCCGGACGACCGTCCGCTCTGGCCCGTCGATCAGCAGCGCGTTGTGGACGACGCCGATCCCGCTCTGCGCGTCGTCCACCGTGTGTCCGGGGTAGGCGCCCCACGGGGCGGTCGCGGTGAGGAAGCCGAGCGCCGTCCAGGCGTTGACGGCGATCGTGCCGTACCGCAGCGCGGCGAGCGCGTCGTCGAAGGCGGGGCCGAGGCGCCGGAGCGTGGCCGGGTCGACCAGGATGTTGGCGCCGAGGGTGCCGACCAGATCGCGGTTGGCGGTCTCGACCGCCCGGTCGAGGAAGTCGGCGCCCGTCCCGGGCAGGGTGAGCACGCCGAGGACCGGCGCGAAGTACTCGGTGGTCTCCAGCGTCGCCGCGTCCCGGCCGTCGCCGAGGTCGACCAGCAGCCGGGAGCCCTCGGCGCCCTGCCACTCGGCGCCCGGGTGGCTCGCCGCCGCGTCGGCCAGCCGCTGGGCGCTGCCCGGGTACCAGGCGGGCCGTGCCGGGAGCCGCTCCAGCGCCGTGCGGAGCAGCCGGAGGAAGGTCTCGCGCTGCGGCCAGTCCTCGCCGAGCAGCACCAGCTGCGTGGCGATGCAGTTGTGGCCGCTGTTGTGCAGGCGCTGGGTGGCGATGTGCTCGGCCTGGTAACGCAGGTCGGCCTCGCTCCACTCGCCGGGGACCACGATGACCGGGGAGACGCCGCCGAGCTCGCTGGTCATCGGCTTGGTGAGGAGCGGCGTCCCGGTGGCCTTGCGCGCCCTGCCCTCCTCCCCCGGCCCGAAGGCCACCACGTCGTGGGTGGCGAGGCTGCCGGTGATGTGGACGTGCGCGACGCCGGGGTGGTGGGCGAGGTAGCCGCCGACGTCCCCGCCGCCGGAGACGATGCGCAGCACGCCGTACTCGATCAGCGGGGCGAGCGCGCGCCGGTAGACGGGCTCCAGGTCGCCGAGGACGGGGTTGAGCTTCAGCAGGACGACGCGGTTGTGGGCGATCAGCTCGTACAGCACGTCCAGCGGCGCGATGGAGGTGATGTTGCCGGCGCCGAGCACGAGGCCGACGCCGCCGGTCCGCTGCGGGTCGAGCGCGCCGAGGCCGGCCCGGCGGCGTACCGTCTCCGCGTCCGTGCCGGGCGGCATCCACACCTCGGCGGTGAAGCCGTTCAGCAGCAGCCGGTCGTGGGCGGTGAGCGGCAGGACGGGAACGGTCACCCGCCCGCCGGGCGCCCGGCCGAACCGCGCGCCGTCCAGCGGGCTGCGGCCCGCGGCGACCGCCCGCAGCGAGCGGGCGAGCGCGTCGAGGGAGGTCAGCAGGGCGTACGGGCCGGACATCCACTCCTCCCCGGTCAGCGGGGAGTCGTCCGCCAGCAGCTTGATCCGGCTCGCCGTCCGCACCCAGGCCTGTGCCTCGGCGGCGACGGCGGCGTGGACGCGGCCCAGCAGGGCGACCCGCCCGGTGAGCGGGGTCGCCGCCCACCGGCGCTCGCCGTCGGCCAACTCGGCGAGCAGCGCGTCCAGTTCGGGCCTCGCGCCGGGCTCGGCCGGGGCGCTGCCGGCGGGGGTGGCGACGGTCATGTTGGCTCCCTCGTTCGCGTCCGCCCGCGCGGGCGGGCGCCGTGCTGCCCGCCGGGCGGGCCTGGGTGCGGGCACAAGAGTCCCGCGACGGTGCCACGATGGCGCAGGCCCGGCCCGCGGCGCCATGGGCGGGCGCCCCGCGTTGTCCCGAGCCGTACTGTGCGGCGGCACAGTTGAGCCGGCGCCGGCGGCGGGTACGGTGACCGCATGGGCGCCCTGCGAGACACCGCACAGCTCGACGACGTGTTCGCCGAGATCCTCGCCTCGGTCGAGGCTCTCACCGACGAGACCGTCCGCAAGATCGCCGCGGACGAGGCCGGTTACGTCGAGAACCGGCTGCCGCCGGACCTGCTCCGCACCCTCGTCCGCGCCAACATCGAGGCCGTGCTGCGCGCGGAGTCCGGCGGTCCGGACGGCGGTGACGAGACCGCCCGCTGGACCGGCCGGGTCAAGGCCGAGCACGGCGTGCCGCTGCCGGCGCTGCTGCACGCCTTCCGGCTGGGCGGACTGGAGATCTGGGAGTGGGCCATCGCCCGCGCCACCACCGGTGCCCAGGCCACCGCGCTGCTGCAGCGGTCCTCGCGCTTCTGGGCCGTGCTGGACCGCTTCTCCACCGCCGCGACCGAGGCCTACCGCCAGGTGGCCGACGACCGGGAGCGCCAGGAGGAGGCGGCCCGCCGGATCATGCTGCTCGGCGTCTTCGAGGGCACGTCGCACGCCACCGGCCTTCCGCGCGCCCTGGGCCTGCCGGACCGCGCGTCGTACCGCGTGGTCGTCGGCGAACTCGGCCCGGACGGCGCGGACCCGCTGCCCGGCGTCGCCACCCGGCTGGCAGCCCTGCACGTGCCGTCCGTGTGGACCACCGAGCTGGGCGAACGGCTCGGCCTGCTCGCCCAGACCGGCGAGTCGGACACCGCGGCCACCCTCCGCGTCCTCGGCCTGGCCGCCGCCAGGGTCGGCGTCAGCCGCCCGTTCACCTCCCCGGCCGGTGCGCCGGAGGCCCTGCGGCAGGCCCGGATCGCCCTGGAGTGCGTGCCCCGGTCCGGCACCGGCGTGCACTGCCACGGCACCGCGCCGATCGACGCCCTGCTCGCCGCCCATCCCGCGTCCGCCGCCGAACTCGGCGCCGACGTCCTCGGTCCCCTGCTCGCCGGCGAGGACGGCGGCGGCGCCCTGCTCGCCACCCTCGACGCCTGGTTCGCCGCCGACGGCTCCACCGCCGAGGCCGCCCGCCGCCTGCACTGCCACCGCAACACCGTCCTCTACCGCCTGTCGAGGATCGCCGAGCTCACCGGCCGCACCCCCACCCGCCCGGTCGACGCCGCCGAGCTCTACGCGGCGCTCCGCGCCCACCGCCTCGGCGCGGCACGGTCGTTCCCGGACCTTTCCGCCGCCTCCCCCGCGGAGCCGCGCGGCTGAGGTCCACCCGGGCGGTTGAAGTCCTCCGGCTCCCCATGCGGTCGAGGTCCCGCCGTGCCCCGGGCGGCCGAGGTCCACCCGGGCCCCGGGCGGTTGTCCGGTGCGCAAGTCGGTTGTCCGGCCGACCGGGCCGCTGACATGATCAACACCATGCCCACCTTCCCCGCGCCCGACGGCACCCTGCTCTCCTACCGTGTCCACGGGGACGGCGAGCCGCTCGTCTGCCTCCCCGGCGGCCCCACGGACTCCGCCTACCTCGGCGAGCTCGGCGGCCTCTCCGCGCACCGCCGGCTGATCGTGCTGGACCCGCGCGGCACCGGCCGTTCCGCCGTCCCGGCCGACGCCTCGTCCTACCGCTGCGACCGCATGGTCGACGACGTCGAGGCGCTGCGCGCGCACCTGGGGCTCGCACGCTTCGACCTGCTCGCCCACTGCGCGGGCGCCAACCTGGCCGTCCAGTACGTGGCCCGGCACCCGGAGCGCGTGGGCCGGCTCGCCCTGATCACGCCCAGCACGCGGGCGGTCGGCGTCGACGTCACCGGGGAGATGCGGCAGGACGTCGCCCGGCGGCGGGCGGGCGAGCCCTGGTTCCCGGCCGCCTCCGCCGCACTCGGTGCGATCGTCGCGGGCACCGGCAGCGACTGGGAGGCCATCGCCCCCTTCGCCTACGGCCGTTGGGACGCCGCGGCGCAGCAGCACCATGCGACGACGACGCCGGACAACCCGGCGGCGGCCGGCGGTTTCGGGGCCGACGGCGCCTTCGACCCGGAGGCCACCCGTGCGGCGCTCGCCGGTTGGAAGGGCGCGGCACTGGTGCTGGCCGGGGAGTTCGACCTCAACAGCCCGCCGCCGGCGATGGCCGAGGTCGCCGCACTGTTCCCCGACGCCGAGTACGCCGAGCAGCCGGGCGCGGGCCACAACCCCTGGGTGGACGACGCCGACCGCTTCGTCGCCACCACGGCGGCGTTCCTGAACTGAGGGCCCTGACTGGCCGCCTCGGGCGGCGTCTCCCGCGGCGCACCGGCGCCCGGACACGCCCCTGGGGCCGGCCGGCCGTCCGTTCGTCCGTCAGCCGGCGATCCCCGGCACCACCAGGCCGGACTCGTACGCGATCACCACCGCGTGGGTCCGGTTCTGCGCGCCGAGCTTGGACAGCACGTTCCCGACGTGCGTCTTCACCGTCTCCAGGCTCACCGTGAGCGAGTCCGCGATCTCCGGGTTGGACTGGCCGGTGGCCATCAGCCGCAGCACCTCCTCCTCCCGGACGGTCAGTGCGGCCTTCGGCAGGGCCTCGGCGGAGTCCAGCGGGCGGGCGGAGACCATCCGGCGCAGCGCCGCCGGGAAGAGGATCGCCTCCCCGGCCGCCGCCACCCGCACCGCCTCCGCGACCTCCCGGACCGGCCGCCGCTTGAGCACGAACCCGCTGGCCCCCGCGCTGAGCGCGGCGGTGACGTAGCCGTCGTTCTCGAAGGTGGTGATCACCACGACCTTCGGCGGTTCGGCCGTCCCGGCGAGCAGCTGCCGGGTGGCCTCGATCCCGTTGCACCGCGGCATCCGGACATCCATCAGGACCACGTCCGGCCGCAGCCGCAGCGCCTGCTCGACCGCCTCGACACCGTCGGCGGCCTCCCCGACCACCGCGATCCCCGGCTGTGCCGCGAGCAGCAGGCGCAGACCGCTGCGGGTCACCTCGTCGTCGTCGGCGATCAGGAGCGTGACGGGGGTGCCGGAGGTGCCGGGCGTGCCGGGCGTGCCGGGGGTGCCGGCAGGGCCCGCGTCCCGGCCGACGTCCGGGCCCGCGTCAGTGCCCGCGTCAGCGCCCGTGTCAGGACCGGCGTCAGGGCCCGTCATGCCGACAACCGCACCGGCAGCCGAACCGCCAGCCGCCACCGCTGCGGGCCGTCCGGGCCGACCTCGATCTCACCGTGCAGCAGCCGCACCCGCTCGGCCAGCCCGGTCAGACCGTGCCCGGACGTCGGGAACGCCCCCCGGCCCGCGCCCGCCCCCGCACCGGTCCGGTTGACCACACCGAGTTCCAGGCCGTCCGACCCGGCCGCCACCCGGACCTCGATCGGGCCGCCCGCCCCGTGCCGCAGCGCGTTGGTCAGCCCCTCCTGGAGGATCCGGTACGCCGCCCGCGAGAGCGTCCCCTGCACCTGGGCCAACTCGCCCGACAGCTCCGGCTCCACCACCGCGCCCGCGTGTCGCAGCCGGTCCAGCAGCTCGGGCAGGTCGGCCAGGGTCCGGGCCGGGGCCGTCCCCGCCTCCTCCTCGCGCAGGACGCCCAGCACGTAGTCCAGGTCCTCCAGCGCGGCCCGGGCCGACTCCTCGATGCTGCGCATGGCGGCCCGCGCCGCCGCGGGGTCGGCGGAGAGCACCTCGCCCGCCACCGCGGCCTGGATCGTGGCCGCCGTCAGCGTGTGCCCGATCGAGTCGTGCAACTCGTGGGCCAGCCGGTTGCGTTCGGCCAGCAGCAGTTCCCGCTCGGCCGCCAGCGCGAGCCGTTCGGCCGCCGACGGCCCGAGAAGCCGCGGTGCCAGCCACCGCAGGGCGCTCGCCACCCCCACGCAGACCGCCGCCGCCATCAGCAGGCACCCGAGCGCCATGACCCAGCTCTGCCAGCCGCCCTCCACCCGCACCGACCGGCCGAACAGGCTCAGCCGCACCTCGCCACGGAGCCAGCCCCCCGGGAGGCTCAGGCCCAGGGAGAACAGCAGGCCGCCCAGCAGCGCCCCGGTCCACCCCAGCGCCACGTGCAGCAGCAGCCAGAGGGGGGTCCGCCAGCGGTCGGCCCGGGCCGCCGCGGCCGCCGCCGGGGCCGGCAGCGGCACCCGCAGCAGCCGGCGGGCGGACACGACCAGCACCCGCCGCGTGGTGCGGGCCAGCCCGACCGCAGCGGTCAGTGCCGCCCAGACCAGCAGGACGAGGACGAGCTGCGCCATCTCCGGACCGGACCGCCACATCAGCGCCGGCACGAGTGCGAAGGGCAGCAGCGGAAGGCTCGCCAGTGCGCCGCAGTAGGCGAACAGCACACCCGTGTACGTGGAGCCGCGCAGCAGCGGCCGGATTCCCCTGATCATGATCGCCAGTATGGCCGTGCAGGTCACGGGCGTCCTCCCCCGATCGAGGGAGCGGTTTCTCCCGCCTTTCCGCGATGTGCGCCCGGGTCCCCAGCCGTCAGGATCTCGGCGGAGCAGTGAGTTCCCGACGATTCCCAGGAGTTGACCCATGAGCGAGCAGACCTTTGGTTCCCCGTGGCGGCGGGCCGGCCGGCGACGCGTCGTGGCGGCGGCGGCAGCGGTGGCCGTCGCCGTCATGACGGCGGGCGCCCTGGCGCCGCCCGCCGCGTCCGCCGCCTCCAGGCCGGACACCGTCCAGCAGGGCCTGACCGCGCTGGTGCACGACGACGGCCTGCCCGCCACGCTGGCGAGCGTCCAGGACCACGAAGGCCGGACCCGCACCTACACCGCGGGGGTGGGCGATCTGGCCACCGGCTCCAAGGTGCCCCGGGACGGCCAGGTGCGGATCGGCAGCAACACCAAGACGTTCACCGCGGTCGTCGTGCTGCAGCTGGTCGGTGAGGGGAAGGTCGACCTCGACGCCACGGTCGACACCTACCTGCCCGGCATCGTCCGGGGGGAGGGGATCGACGGGCGGAACATCACCGTCCGCGAGCTCCTCCAGCACACCGCCGGACTTCCCGACTACGAGAGCCTCGTCGACGAGGACATCCGACAGCACCGGTACTTCGAACCCCGCGACCTCCTCGACATCGCGTTCCGGCAGAAGGCCGTCTTCGCCCCCGGGAAGGGTTGGGCCTACAGCAGCACGAACTACGTGGTGGCCGGCCTGATCGCCCAGAAGGTCACCGGCCGGCCGCTCGCCGAGGAGGTGGACCGGCGCATCGTCCAGCGCATCGGGCTGCGGCACACCTACTTCCCCGCCGCCGGTGACATGACCATCCGGGAGGCCCACCCCAAGGGCTACCAGAAGGACTCGGCGGGCGCCCCGCTGCGCGACTACACCGAGATCGACCCCTCCGCGGGCTGGGCCGCCGGTCAGATGATCTCCACCACCTCCGACCTCAACCGGTTCTTCAGCGCACTCCTGGCCGGTGAGCTCCTCCCGGCCGCCCAGCTCGCCCAGATGCGCACCACCGTCCCCGTCGGGGACAGCGGCGCCGGCTACGGGCTGGGGATCATGAGCAGGCCGTTGTCGTGCGGCGGCGTCTACTGGGGCCACGGCGGCGACATCCCGGGCTACGAGACCCGGGGCGGGGCCACCGACGACGGCCGCGCCGCCAACATCGCGGTGACCAGCATCCCCGACGACTACGCGGTCACCAAGCACCTGGAGAAGGTCGTGGACACGGCCCTCTGCCGCTGAACCACGCGCCGTACGAGGGCCGCTGGAGCGGACGACCGGTCCGCTCCAGCGGTGCCGCCCGCCGTCGGGCCGGCCCCGTCCCTCCCGAGCCGGACGTCACCAGTGCATCAGCGCCGCCTCGCCCGCGCCCCAGGCGGAGTAGACGCGCGCCCGCACGAGGTAGCTGCGCCCCCTGAAGAGCTTGACGCCCAGGCGGCCGTTGCCGTCCTGGCCGCTGTCGTCCACGGCGGTGACGTACCGCAGCTCACCGTTGATCCGCTCGAACAGGGCCATCACCACATCGGCGTCCCCGAAGGTGCCGATGACGTACTTGCGGGTCTCGTTCGGTGCGATCGCGAAGTCGGCCTGGCCACCGGTCCGTGTCGGCAGCAGGACGGACTCGTGGGGCGTCAGGACGTGGGGCCGGCCCGCGACCGCCGGGTACCAGGCCAGAACCTCCTCCTTGTCGGTCGCCGACAGCGAGAGCGGCTCGCGAATGCCCTGGAGACGGAGCTGCTTCGGCCGGCGGATCCATCCGGGCGAGATGGCGTACTCCATGACCGAGTCCTTGTCGAAGGTCGAGCCCTCGACCTCGGCCGGGTCCAGCTTGCGGATGATGTTGTCGAAGGTCGTGGCCCTGTCCCACGAGTTGGGGGGCTGGGCGAGGGCCGCGTAGACCACCTCGTCGTCCCATTCGATACCGGCGTTCGGGTTCTGGTGTTCGTGCTCGAAGCCCAGGACGTGCCCGAGCTCGTGCAGCGCGGTGGCATGGCCGGAGTCGTCCGTCAGGTCCCAGCCGTAGCTGGTGGTGGGCTGGCTGCGGGGAACCTGCAGCACGTCCCGGCCCACGGCGGACTCGGACTTGTCCCCCTTGAAACTGATCCGGACCTCGGCCTCCGAGCGGTCGTCGACCTCCTGGAAGTCCAGGCCGATGCCGAGTCCCTTCCACTCGTCGAAGGCGCCGCGGACGGCGTCCGGCTGACCGGCCGGGCGGTCGGCGCCGCCGCTGTCGAGGAAGCAGTAGTGCAGGAGGGTACCGTTCAGCCACTTCTTGCGAACGGTGCGTATCGCGCTGGCCCGGCCCGGGGCGAGGTCTAACCGCGGAGGGGGCGAGGCGGAGGGTTTTACCGAACAGTACTTCGGCGCCGGATAGGCCGCCGCTTTCCTGCCACCAGCCATGAGGATTCCTCCGATCTGCGAACCGCCGTACGAACGCGGGCGGTTGAGGAGGGCTGGGGTGGCTGTCGGGCCTTGGGAATGCTTTCATCATCGTCTCGCCGTCCGGGCTTTACCACAACCCTCGACCGGCGTCCAGATGGGGCGAGGAATCAGAACGCGGAGGCGGAGGGAACCGTGACGCCCCATGGGCCACTCTCCGCAGCCGGACGACTACGCGACACCATGTCATCGGATCGATCCGCCGGGTAGCCGCGACCGGGTCGCCACGCAAGGCCCCACGCGCGCGACACCGACGCGCCGCAGCGCCGAAGTGCCAAAAGCAATGAGGCCGGTCCATCCGACTTTCGTCGGACCGACCGGCCTCATCAGCTGTGCGCGAGGGGGGAGTTGAACCCCCACGCCCTTTCGGGCACTGGAACCTGAATCCAGCGCGTCTGCCTATTCCGCCACCCGCGCATCTGGGTGATGAGGTAAATCGTAGCCCATCCCCGGGGGTGCTCCTGACCAATTTCCGGGGCACCCCCGGGGACGGGCGCGTCGCCGCCGGGATCAGCGGGTGACGCGCTCGACGATCCAGTCGATCAGGGCGCCGGAGATGTGACTGTGCTCGGTGTTCTCCGTGTCGAACGCGACCTCGTCCAGGTGGCCGCGGTCGAGGTCGGCATCGGTGATGGAGAGCAGCGGGTTGACGTTCCACTGCACCGGGTCGAAGTCCAGCGCCGCCGCACTGACGGCCGGCACGAAGGTGCCACTGCGGAACTCCTCCCTGATCTTCGCCTTCAGCGCGTCCGCGACCTTGCCGAAGGAGTCCAGGGTGCCGCCGGGCACGTTGTCCAGGGCCGGGACCTCGGTCGTGGTGCTGCGGCGCATCGCCAGACCGAGGTGCATGCCGCCGATCGGCTGCTTCTCACCCCGCTCGGGCTGGAAGCGGGCGGTCGCACTGGCGACCAGGGCCTGCCAGTCGAACGCGACCTCGCCGGCCGGCAGCGGGAGTCCGACGCCGTCGCGCCGCCCGTTGGAGACGCCGATCTTGAACGGACGCTGGGGAAAGTTCCCGACCCGGGCCAGGTCCTCCAGGAACTCCTTGCGCAACGGGCTGGCGGTGGCCACCGGGCCCGAGTACTTGGAGTTCTCCACCCACGCCCAGAGCAGCTGCTGCGCCGCCTCGCTCCGGATCAGGTCGGCCTGCTTGGCCCCGTCCGGGCCGGCCGGGGTGTAGTCCTCGAAGAAGTAGGCCATCTGCTGGAGGATCAGCGGGATCCAGGCGCCGTTGTGCGGGGAGTCGTAGGAGAGGTAGGTGGTGGTCCGGTGGTCCATCCCGCTGTGCTCCATCTTGGCGAGCGCGTAGCGGGTGATGATGCCGCCCATGCTCACCCCGCCCACGGTCAGCGGCGCGTCACCGACCTGCTCCGCGATCGTCCTGAAGATCGCGGCGATCGCGACCTCGGCGTTGGCCTGGATGTGGGTGTGCCGCTCGGTGAAGCCGAGCACGATCACGTCCATGCCCTGCCTGAGCAGCTGGTCGAAGAAGCCGGGCTTGCCGTCGTAGGGCGTGTTGAAGTAGGCGAACAGCCCGGGGAGGTCGCTCTCGCCGTAGCTGAACCCGTCCGCGAAGATGAGCGGGCGCTTGAGGCCGAGCTTCGGGTTGGCGAGGTAGACGGCCGCCCTGCCCTCCGCGGCCTGCCCCTTGTAGGGCGCGCCGACCAGCTCCCAGATGTCGTCGGGCTCGCGCCCGGCCGCGCTCGCACCGGCCAGCGGGGCGGCGAACCAGACTCCGGGCTTCAGCGAGTCGGCGAGCTCGGTCAGCTCGGCCGACGTGGGCTCCGCGCCGCCATCCCGGAGGGTGAGGGCAACGTCGATCCGTGGTTCCTGTGCCATGACTACTACCGCCTCTGCCGATACGAAGGGGACTTGTTCGCGCGCAGAGCGAAGGTAGCCCCTCGACTACGGACAGCGCCGGGGGCGCGACGGAGAGTGGTCGAAAATCTCCGCGGACCCGGCCCCGGCCCCGGGGTAAATCGGCATCGGCTAATCGTCCGAGGCGTCGGCCCGCTCCAGCGCGCCGGAGTACGCGGCCAGCAGGCGGCGGTAAGCGGTGGAGATCTCGGCGAGCGTCTCAGCACCCGTCACATAGAGGTCGATGAGCGGCAGGAGCGCCTCCGACTCGTCGTCGGGCGTGACGGCGGCCGTGAGCGCCGCCTCCGTCCGGTCGAAGTCGGCGAGCACCGCGTCGAACGGTTCGAGGCCCCTTTCGAGTTCGGCGATGTCCTCCTCGATCGCCGCCCTCGGCGCGCCCGCCCGGAGCGCGTACACGGCGTCCAGCTCCGCGCGGCGGACGACGACGTCGGCCCTGGCGTCCTCCACGGCCTCACGAAGTCCCCGCGCCTCGGCGCCCGCGATGATCAGCAGCTCCTCCATCGTCATGGCACGCCGCTGCTGCGGCCGCTCGCGCTCCTGGAGCTCGCGGCGCTTCTTGCGCTTCCTCAGGCCGAACATGCGAACGCCCCCGATCAGGCCCCACGGTCGGCTGATCATGGCACCTGCCGGGCGACCTGCCAAAGGACCGGCCGCGGCGGGGATGCGGCGCAGCTAGAAGGGGAGTTCACCGGCCCGGACGCCGGCGACGAAGGCCTGCCAGGAGGCGGCGGGGAAGACAAGGGTGGGGCCGTCGGGATCCTTGGAGTCACGCACTGGGACGAGGCCGGGGAATCCGGGGGCCACCTCGACGCACTCGCCGCCGTTGGATGCGCTGTAGCTGCTCTTGCGCCAGACAGCCACGTTGAGATCGATCACAACTTCCTCCTACGCCGGGAAGTCGCCTGCCTGAACGGCGGCGACGAAGGACTGCCATGCAGCAGCGGGGAAGACGAGGGCGGGCCCATGCGGGTCTTTGGAGTCACGCACGGGGACGAGGCCGGGGAATCCGGGGGCCACCTCGATGCAGTCGCCGCCGTTCGTGCCGCTGTAGCTGCTCTTTCGCCAGTCGGCTGCGGCGAGCTCGTTCCTCGTCATCCCTGAACCCTTCCAGCGCATCGATGATCAGCACGCGCGTGTCCCTCGCCGAGAGAACTTCGCCGCGCAGCCGATCATAGGTGCGATGGTGACCCGACACGATTGCCGGAACGTCGCTCGGAGAACCCCGGTCGAGACTCTCCGAGTAGACCCAGCGCTGCCCGTCGGGCATCTCCAGGAGCACCATCGATGTGTTGATGATGGTGGAACGAGATGTGAATGGAGCAACCTGAACGAGGACGTTCGAAAGCTCCATGACACTCAACAGGTGTTCCATCTGGCGCGCCATCACCTTCGGTCCACCAACAACCGATCGAATGCTGCTCTCGTCGAGGACAACCAGTAGCAACGGGCCACCTCGTGCCAGAAACCGCTCCTGCCGAGCCAGTCTCGCTACCGTCCGCTCCTCGATGAGATCGACGTTTCCAGCATCGTCACCTGCCGCGAACATCGCCCGCGCGTACTCCCTGCACTGCAACAGCCCGTGCATGTAGCCGTACTGGAACACCCGGACCGCGACCGCCTCGGCCTCCATGTCCGCGTGATCCCGGAACCAGTCCGGGTGCTCGACCTCCGCCTCCCAGTCCACCCGGTCCCAGAGTCGCTTCAGCAGACCGCCGGTCTTCAGCACCCGATCGGCGTCCTCCACCGAATCCCCCGGCATCCGCCGCTTGCCGCTCTCGTACCGGGTGATGTTCGTCCGGTTGCAGTGCAGGAGCTTCCCCAACTCCTCCTGCGTGTAGCCGATCATCTCCCGGTAGAACCGCAGCTCTTCGCCGAACATCACCGCCGAACTCGCCGTCGGTCCCTGCTTCGCCCGCCGGTGTGACATGCCGCCTCCGCTCACGTGCCGCGTGTGCCGGGTACTCCGAATCGGCCGTCACCGTACCTCCGGGGCCCGATGATTGATACCGGAACGCGATCCTTTGCTTGCGCAGCGTGATGCCGTACGCCCCCGCTGCGAGCCGCGTCCGCTCCCCCATCACGCCCGGAGGTTGCCCCGTCATGCCCACGACCCGCACCCACCACCGGCCGCGCGAGTTCGCGGCGCGGTTCGACTCCCGGCCCGCCTCCACGCCGTTCGCGCGGCTGGTGCTCCGCGCCTACCTGGCCGGGATGCCGCAGGGCGAAAGGTACGCGGACACCGCCGAGTTGCTGCTCGGCGAGCTGTTCGCCAACGCGGTCCAGCACAGCGACGCACCGCCGGACCGCCTGGTCGAGGTCCGGTTCGCGCTGACCTCCGACCGCCTGCGGATCGAGGTGCACGACGCGGGCACCGGTCGGCCGGCGGTGCGCGAGTCCACCCGGGACGACGAGCGCGGCCGGGGCCTCTTCCTCGTCAACGAGCTTGCCGAGCACTGGGGTTGCTGCCCGCGTGCGGGTGGGATCGGCAAGTTCGTCTGGGCGCTGGTCGCCCCCGCTCCCGGCTTCGCCGACGTGGCCTTCGGCCGCACCCGGGACGCCGTGGCCGTCTGATCCCGCCCGGCGCACGCCCCCGGCCCCGCTCGCACCACGTTCCCCCCAAGGTGGGGTTTGGCTCAACAAACCACCCACCGCACGCCGATACCCCGTCCGACGCAAAGTCCCGGGCGGGGTGGCGGCGCTGAGGGCTGCCACCCCGCCCGTTGCTCCGGACCGCTCACACGGGCCACCCTCGGGTTCAGAATCCGGTCACCTTGGGTAGTCGGGACTCCACCGACCGTATCCAGTTGCAAGGGGACCCGACCATGGCCGATCGCCGGCAGACCGCAGCAGAGGCACCAGCGCCCTACGAGGAGGCCGACCTCATCCTCCACGGCGGCGAGATCGTGACCGTCGCCGAGCCGCCCACCGCCGAGGCGGTCGCGGTCAAGGACGGCGTCATCGTCTTCGTCGGCGACCACGCCGGGGCCGTCGACCGCTGGGGCGGTCCCCGGACGAGGGTGCGCGACCTCGGCGGCCGGGCGCTGCTCCCCGGGTTCATCGACGCGCACGGGCACCTCGGCGGCATCGGCCTCCAGGCCACCATCGCCAATCTGCTGGCCGCTCCGGACGGCGACGTCACCACCATCGCCTCGCTGCAGCAGAAGCTGCGCGACTGGGCGGACACCGACCTCGGGCAGGAGTCGGAGTGGATCGTCGGGTTCGGCTACGACGACGCGATGCTCGCGGAGAAGGAGCACCCCACCCGGAAGGACCTGGACGAGGTCTCCACCTCCCGGCCGGTGCTGGCGATCCACCAGTCCTTCCATCTTGGGGCGGTCAACAGTCTCGGGCTGGAGCTGCTCGGCTACGACTCGAACCGCAAGGACCCGGAGGGCGGGGTCATCCGCCGGTGGGAGGACGTCATCGCCGAGCCCCACGGCGAGCCGAACGGGGTGCTGGAGGAGACGGCCTTCTCCCCCGCCTCGGACGCGGCGCTGGCGGGCCTCCCCCAGGCCGCGCAGCTCGGGCTGTTCGGCAAGGGCGCGGCGTCGGCGGCCGCGTTCGGCTTCACCACCGTCCAGGAGGGCGGGGCCACCCTGACGAATCTGGGCGCGCTGCGGGAGATCGCCGCCGCCGTGCCGTTCGAGATCGACGTCGTCGCCTACGCGCGCGCCGACCAGGCCACGGCCGCCCTGGAGAAGGATCCGGGCACGGACCCGGTCGGCGCGAGCCCGGAGTACGTCAACGGCGTGCGGGCGGCGGGCGTGAAGATGTTCCTCGACGGTTCGCCGCAGGGGCGCACGGCCTGGCTCAGCAAGCCGTACAAGACGCCGCCGGGGAACGAGCCGGACACCTACTGCGGTTACCCGGCCATCAAGGACGACGCCGTCGTCCTCCAGCAGGTGCTCACGGCGTACACCAAGGGCTGGCAGGTGCTCGCGCACGTCAACGGGGACGCGTCGATCGACCAGTTCATCGGCGCGGTCAGGGCCGCCGCTGCGGAGGCCGGACCCGGCGACCGCCGCACGGTCGCGATCCATGCGCAGACCGCCCGCGAGGACCAGATCAACGAGTTCGCGCTGCTCCGGATCATCCCGTCGTTCTTCTCGATGCACACCTTCTACTGGGGCGACTGGTACCGGAAGACCGTGCTCGGCGAGGAGCGGGCCGCCAACATCTCCCCCGCGCGCTGGGCGCTCGACCGGCGGATGGCCTACACCTCGCACCACGACGCCCCGGTGGCGCTGCCCAACTCGATCGCCATCCTGTCCAGCCAGGTCACCCGCCGCACCCGCACCGACAAGGTCGTCCTCGGGCCGGAGCAGTGCGTGTCCGCCCTGGACGCCGTCCGCTCGATCACCATCAACGCCGCCCACCAGTACGACGAGCAGGACCGCAAGGGCAGCATCGAGGTCGGCAAGCTCGCCGATCTGGTGATCCTCAGCGCCAACCCGGTGACGGTCGACCCGGAGGAGATCCAGCACATCGAGGTCGCCGAGACCCTCAAGGCCGGCCGGACCGTCCACCCCGCGGTCGCCCCGCGCACCGTCGGTCCCGCGCCCACGCCGGACCGGACCCCGCCGCTCGACCACGACTGGCACTGCAGCTGCTGAGCCCTTCGGCGGGGGTCGCGGCACCGGGGTCGCGGCACCGGGGGTCGCGACCCCGCCCCGGGTCCTCAGTCGTCGGTCTTGATCTTCTTCATGGTCAGGTGGGAGTCGACCCGCGCCACCGCCGGCAGGCCCATGAGCTTCCCGGTCAGGAAGGTCTCGTAGGTCGCGTGGTCCGCGACCGCGACACGGACGAAGTAGTCGGGGCGGCCGAACAGCCGGCGGAACTCGACCACCTCCTCGTAGGAGGCCACCGTCGTCTCGAACTCCTCCACCGTCTGGAGGTCGTTGACGCCGATCTCGACCGCGACCACCACCTCGAAGCCGCGCCCGGCGGCCGCCGGGTCGATCCGGGCCCGGTAGCCCGCGATGATCCCCGCCTCCTCCAGCCGCTTGACCCGGCGCAGGCAGGGCGGCGGCGTCAGGCCGACCCGCCTGGCCAGCTCCACGTTGGTCAGCCGACCGTCCTGGCGCAGATGAAACAAGATTTCACGATCGATGGCGTCGAGTGTTTCTTTATTGCTCACAGGGCGACTCCAAGGCAATGATTGGAAACCATATTACGGGCAATTCGCCCTAGAATTTCCTGTATGGCTTCCGCTCCCGTCGGGACGCTCCCGCGCCTCGATTCCCCTCCCCCGCCCGCCGTCCTCGGTCCCGCCCCCGCTCCCGTCTCCACGCCCACGGCCCGGACCGACCTGTTCGCGGCGGTGCGGGACTCCAGCTCGGTGGGCCTGGGGCTCTTCCCGCTCGGCATCGCGTTCGGCGTGCTGGTCGTCCACGCGGGCCTGGACTGGTGGTGGGCCACGGCGTTCTCGGCCCTGGTGTACGCCGGGTCGCTGGAATTCCTGCTCGTGGGGCTCGTCGTCGCCGTCACCCCGCTCGCGCAGATCGCGCTGACCGCGTTCCTGGTGAACTTCCGGCACGTGTTCTACGCGCTGTCCTTCCCCCTGCACCGGGTGAACGGCCGCCTCGGCAAGGCGTACAGCACCTTCGGCATGACGGACGAGGCCTACGCGCTGACCACCGGCGCCGGCGCCCGGTCCTGGAGCGGCCGGCGGATCATCTGGCTCCAGGTGCTGTGCCAGGCCTACTGGGTGGTCGGCGCCACGGCCGGCGCGCTGTTCGGCGCGTTCGTGCCGGCCCGGCTGGTCGGGCTGGACTTCGCGCTCACCGCGCTGTTCGTCGTCCTGACCGTCGACGCCTACCGCGCCCGTCGGGACATCCCCACCCCGGTCCTGGCCCTGGTCTGCGCGCTCGCGGCGCGCTTCACCCTCCCCGACCAGATGCTGCTCGCCGCCACCGGGCTGTTCACCGCCGGACTGCTGGCCCGTTACGCCGTCGCGAAGCACCGCACGCCCGCCACGAAGGAGCCGGCCCGTGCCTGACACGCCCTACCTGCTCGCCGCCATCGGCGTCTCGACCGCCGTCACCTGGGGGCTGCGCGCCATCCCCTTCGCCGCTCTCGCCCCGCTGCGGGCCAGCGCCGTGCTCCACCACCTGAGCGCCCGCATGCCAGTCGGCGTGATGGTGATCCTCACCGTCTACTCCCTGCGCGACCTCCCCCTCACCAGCCCGCCCCACGCCGCGCCCACCGTCCTCGCCCTGGCCGCCACGCTCGGCCTGCACCTGTGGCGGCGCAACGCCGTGCTGAGCATCCTCGGCGGCACCGCCGTGCACGTCGCCCTCGCGAGCACGGTCTTCGCCCACCCCTGAGCACCCTGAGCACCCTGACCGCCCTGACCGCCCCGGCCACCCCGACGGCCGCTCCGCAGGCCGGCATCGCCGCGGGCCGGCCCCGTTGCAGGCCGACCCCGGCGGCCGGTCGGCCGGGGCCCGCCTGCGGATACCGCCCGGGCGTCCTACTTCGCCGCTTCCAGCGCCGCGCGCCAGACCGGGCTGTCCACGTAGTGGTTGTCGTACAGCTCGGAGGAGTCCTTGATCTCCTGCGGGCTGGCCTCGCCGCGCATCACCCGGCCCAGCAGGCGCAGGTAGTCGAAGCGCGGCATGCCGGGGGTGAAGGTGAACAGCACATCGGCCTCGGAGCCCGGGGCCGCCGCGAAGGCGTGCGGGGTGTGCGGCGGGACGAGCAGGAAGTCGCCCTCGTTCAGCACCTTCACCTCGTCGTCCACCAGCACCTGGAGCGAGCCGCCGATGACGAAGAACAGCTCCGAGGCCCGGGTGTGGAAGTGGGCCGGGGCCCCGACCGCGCCCTTGGCGAAGGACGAGCGGTAGCTGGTGATCGGGCTGCCGTCGGTGCCGCAGTCCGCCAGCAGGGTCATCGTGCTGCTCGGGTCACTGGTGGTCTCGGCCTCGGAGGCGCGGGTCAGGACGGGCTTCAGCGTGTTGGTGCTCATGATGGTCTCCCCTGGTCATCGGCCGTTCCGGCGTTCCCTCCCGGCCTTGTGTTCACCACTCTATGCTCGCGAAAGACCACTCATCTGGTTCATTTCTGACGAAGAATCATGGGTCAATTCGCCCTGGTCCGCCAGCCGTCCGCCGAGGCGCAGCTCCAGCGCGGCGCGGCGGTCCGGCCACTCCTCGGCGGTGATCGAGAAGATCGCGGAGTCACGGAGGCGGCCCTCCTCGCCCGGGACCCAGGAGCGCGCCCAGTTCCGCAGGACGCCCTCGAAGCGGGCCCCGGTCAGGTCCGGTTCAGCGGTCCAGCTCGATGGCGTTCTTGGCCCGCTCGACGGACTCCTCCGCCGCCGGGCCGCCGGGGTTCTCGGTGGCGAGTGCCTGGTTGAGGGCGACGAAGGGGCGCATCCGCTCCTCGTAGCGCTCGTACGCCGCACGGTGACCCTCCCCCGCGGCCCGGGCGCGGCCGAGTTCGTCGGCCAGCAGGTAGGCGCCGACCAGGGCGAGGCTGGTGCCCTGGCCGGAGAGCGGCGAGGCGCAGTAGCCGGCGTCGCCGAGCAGGACGGTGCGGCCGGCGGACCAGTGGTCGAGGTGGATCTGGGCCATCGCGTCGGCGTAGAAGTCGGGGGCGTCGTGGAGCGCGGCCAGCATCCGGGGGGTCTCCCAGCGCAGCGCCGCCATCCGCTCGGCGACCAGCTGCCTGGTCCGCTCGGTGTCCCGGACGACGGGGTCCTGGTTCTCGTAGCCGAAGACGACCCGCAGCTCGCTGTTGCCGCGCACCGGGTAGATGCCGTAGCCGGCGTCACCGTCACGGAGCCAGACCTGCCAGTCGTCCAGGCCGAGGAAGTTGTCGGCGCTGAAGATGGCGAGGTGGGTGCCGAGGTGGTGCAGGAACTGCTCCTCCGGGCCGAAAGCCAGCTTGCGGACCCGGGAGTGCAGGCCGTCGGCGCCGACCACCAGGTCGAAGGTGCGGGGCCGTCCGTTCGCGAAGGTGACGTGGACGCCGTGCTCGTCCTCGCGGAGGGCGGTGACGGTGTCGCCGTGGATGAACTCGACGTCCCCGGCGGTGTGTTCGTGCAGGATCGCGACGAGGTCCTCGCGCAGCAGCTCGACGTCGTCGCTGTCGAGCCGGCCGCTGCTGAAGGTCTCCTCGGTGGAGCGGTGCACCTCGTTGCCGTCGGGGTCGAGGACGGACATGCCGCGCATCCGGGTGCGGACGGCGCGGACCCGCCCGGTCAGGCCCATCCGCTCGATCACGCCGAGGGCGGCGCCCCGGATGTCGACCGCCTGGCCGCCGCTGCGCGGGGCGGGGGCGAGCTCGACGACGGTCGGGGCGAAGCCCTGGCGGTGCAGCCAGAAGGCGAGTGCGTTGCCGGCGATGCCGCCGCCGGAGATGAGGACGGTCTTCATGAGGAGCTCCCCCGCTGTTGTGTCTGTACGCTGTAAGCGCTCTGAATGTACGACGTAAATTCAGCCCCCCGCAAGGCCCCCACCAGCACCGTAAGGCCTCATCTGACCTAGCACAGAAGGCTCGTGACAGGCGTCCGCGCTGGTAGGGTCTGAGCTAGTACAGGGCAGACGGCGGCGAAAAAATATCTTCCGAGGAGTTCGGCAGCATGGCACCGGAGACGGACCCGCCCTTCCAGCGCATCGCCGCCGAGCTGCGACGGCGGATCACCACCGGGGAGCTGGCCCCCGGCGAGCGCGTGCCCTCGACCCGGCGGATCGCCCGGGACTGGGGCGTCGCCCTGGCCACCGCCACCAAGGCGCTCACCGTGCTGCGCCTGGAGGGCCTGGTGGAGGCCCTCCCGCGGGTCGGCACCGTCGTGGCGGGCGCAGCCCCGGCCGCGGGAACCGCCCCCGCCGCAACCACCCCCCGGATCACGGCTGCTACTCCTGCTCCTGCCCCGGCTTCCACCCGGCCGACCCGACCGGCCCGACCGGTCGCCGCCGACGGCGAGTTGAGCCAGGAGCGGATCGTCCGGGCGGCCCTGGAACTGGCCGATGCCGAGGGGCTGGCCGCGCTCTCGATGCGCGCCGTGGCGGCCCGGCTCGGGGTCTCCGCGATGTCCCCCTACCGCTACGTCACCAGCAAGGAGGAACTGGTCCTGCTGACGGCCGACGCGGCCTTCGGCGACTGCGCCTACCCCGACGAGCCGCCCGCCGGCTGGCGCGCCCGGCTGGAGCTCGGCGCCCGGACGCTCTGGTCGGTGTTCCGCCGCCACCCCTGGCTGGCCCAGCTCAGTCCGGTCACCCGGCCGCTGCTGCTGCCCAACCTGATGACGCACGCCGAATGGGCGCTCTCCGCGCTGGATGGCCACGGCCTCTCCACGCCGGACGTGCTGCACGCCCACGTGCTGCTGTACAGCTACACCGAGGGCATCGCCGTCAACCTGGAGCGCGAGGCCCAGGCCCGGGCCGCCACCGGCGTCGACGAGGACCAGTGGATGGACGGACAGCTCCCCGCCCTGGGCGCGCTCGCCGACTCGGGCCGGTTCCCCGTGTTCAGCCGGCTGCTGGCGGAGGTGGCGGACGGCTACGACATGGACCTTGACGCCCTCTTCGAGTTCGGCCTGGCCAACCTGCTGGACGGCCTGGCCCCGCGCCTGGAGCAGGCCGGTCCGCCCGGCGGGGCGGTCCGCTAACCCGCCGCCCGCCCCCGGAAGGTGCGCCGGTACTCGCGCGGCGACACCCCGACCCGGGAGACGAAGGCGGGCCGCAGCGACACCGCCGAGCCGAAGCCGCAGCGGACGGCGACGGTGTCCACCGGCAGGTCCGTCTCCTCCAGCAGGCGTTGGGCCGCCAGCACGCGCTGCTCCAGCAGCCAGCGCAGCGGCGTCGTACCGGTCGCCTCCACGAAGCGGCGGGCGAAGGAGCGTTCCGACATCAGCGCCAGCCCGGCCATCCGGCGGACCGTCCACGGGGTGTCCAGCGAGGCCAGGATCCCGGCGCGGGCGCCCGCCAGCGGGTCGTCCACGGCGTCCTCCGGGACCGGGGACGGGATGAACTGCGCCTGGCCGCCGGTCCGGAAGGGCGCGGTGACCATGGCGCGGGCGATGGTGGCGGCGGCCTGCTGGCCGTGGGCGGCGCGGACCAGGTGCAGGCAGAGGTCGATGCCCGCCGCCACCCCGGCGGACGTCCAGAGGTCCCCCTCGCCGGTGAACAGGACCTCCGGGCGGACGTCCACCTCCGGGAAGCGGCGGGCCAGTTCGTCGGCGAGAGCCCAGTGCGTGGTGGCGGTGCGGCCGTCCAGCAGACCGGCCTCGGCGAGGACGAACGCGCCCGCGCAGAGCGAGGCGATGGTCACGCCCTGCTCGTGGGCGGCGCGCAGCGCGGCCGGCACGGCCGGGTCGCGCGGCTCGTTCATCTCCATCCCCGGCACGATGATCAGGTCGCACTCCAGCAGCGCGTCGAGCCCGAAGTCCGGCACCCGCTCCAGCCCGCCGCCGAGCTGCACCCGCGTCCCCTCCGCACCGCAGACCCGCAGCTCGAAGCCGGGAAGTCCGGGCCGGGTGAGCCGGTTCGACCACACCTCCCCGATCACCGCGTAGTCGAACGCCCGGACACCGTCGAAGATCAGGCAACCCACAATCCGCATGGCAGAAAACTATCGATGGGTGGCGGCAGCACCCATCACGCAGGGTGCCCGGGCCCCGGCACGATGAACGCATGACGAACACCAGCGCATTCGACGCCCCCCTGACCATCGACTCCGACGCCGTCCTGGTCGTCATCGACGTCCAGAAGGGCTTCGAGGACCACGCCTTCTGGGGCGAGCGCGACAACCCCCTGGCCGAGCAGCGCATCGGCGAGCTGATCGACGTCTGGGAGAGCACCGGGCGCCCGATCGTGACGGTGCAGCACGCGTCCACGGCCGGCCCGCTCGTGCCGGGCACCCCGGGGTACGAGCTCAAGGACTTCGTGGCGAAGGTCGAGCCGGCCCTGCACATCACCAAGCAGGTCAACAGCGCCTTCTACGGCACGCCCGACCTGCACGCCTGGCTCCAGCAGCGGGGCGCCAAGCAGGTGGTGATCGTCGGGATCATCACCAACGTCTGCAACGAGACCACCGCGCGGATGGCCGGCAACCTCGGGTACGACGCGGTCTTCCCGGCAGACGCGATGCACGCCTTCGACATGACCGGCCCCGACGGCGTCACCGTCCCCGCCGCCGAACTCGCCCGCGCCACCAGCACGGTGCTGCACGCGATGCGGTTCGCCAAGGTGGTCACCACCGAGGCCGTGGTGGCGGCGGCGCAGCCGGTCGGCGTGGCGTGAGCGGCCGGCCCGGCCGTCCGGTGGACCGGGCGGGTCAGTCGAACAGCGCGGCGTAGGCGGTGCCCTCCTCCGCGTTGAGCAGCACGATGTCGCGACCGGGCCCCGGCCCGGTGGCCACCTCCCGGAGCCGGGCCAGGACCTCCTCCTCGGTGGGGAGTTCGATCCCGAGGGCGGCGGCGGCCGCGTCCCGTTC
The DNA here is from genome assembly GCF_042266225.1 of Kitasatospora sp. NPDC056181. Taxonomy (NCBI): domain Bacteria; kingdom Bacillati; phylum Actinomycetota; class Actinomycetes; order Kitasatosporales; family Streptomycetaceae; genus Kitasatospora; species Kitasatospora sp. NPDC056181. Next base: position 35,215 of record NZ_JBHJUK010000021.1, on the reverse strand, counting down.
GTCGAGCAGGCCGGGCTCGTCCTCCAGGTAGCCCTCCGCCGCCTCCGCACTCTCCTCGGCCGTGAAGCCCCGGCAGTCCCGCCACCACGGGACGGCCAGCAGCAGCCGGACCAGCTCAGGCAGGCCGATCGCCACCAGCGCGGCGCCGCCCTCGGAGTCGGCGTAGAGGACGGGCCGCTCGTCGCCGCCCTCCCCGCAGAGGAAGTACGTACCGCCCGAGCCGTCCCCGGCGATCGGCTCCAGCGGCTCCCCCGAGGCGAGGACGACCGCCTCCACGTGCTCGGTGCGGTCGGGGTCGAAGTCCCCCGGCCAGTACAGGTAGTCGGCGGCGGCGGCGTTCTGCCGGACGGCGGCGAGCAGCGAGTGCGTCATGCCGGCCACCCTAGATCCGGCCACCGACACACCTCGACGCCCCGGCCGTCCGCACCGGTCGCTGAAGCCACCGGCCCGGGCAGCGCGTTCGGGCCTCGCGTTCGGGCGGCCCGCTCGGGCAGCGCGTTCAGGCCGCCCGCTCGGGCAGCGCGTTCAGGCCTCGCGTTCAGGCCTCGCGTTCAGGCCCCGCGTTCAGGCCGCCCGCTCGGCCAGGAAGGCCTCCCAGGTCCGCCGGCCCGTCTCGGCGCCCGCGAGGGTCAGGTTGTCGCCGGCCCGGTAGGCGCGGCCGACCTTGCCGGGCACGCGGACCGGCAGCATCGGCCGGCTCTTGCCGCGCGCCTTCAGGTAGCCGCGGACCAGCTCGCCCATCGGGTAGACCTTCGGCCCGGCCAGGTCGGGGACGTGGCCGGCCGGGGCGTCGAGCGCCAGCTCCACGAGCCGGGCCGCCACCTCCCGCGCGTCGACCGGCTGCCAGCGGATCCCGCCCGGGGCCGGGACGACGGGCAGCCTGGCCATGCCCGCCGCCACCTTCAGCGCCAGGTCGTGGAACTGGGCGGCGCGCAGCGTGGTGTAGGGCACGCCCGAGTCGGCGACGGCCTGTTCGGCGCCCAGCTTGGCCCGGAAGTAGCCGATCGGCAGCCGGTCCGCCCCGATGACCGAGATGTAGACGAGGTGCTCCACCCCGGCCCGCCGGGCGGCGCGTACGAGGTTCCGGGTGGCGACGTCGTCGCCCTTGGCGCCGCCGGCGAGGTGCAGCACGGTCGTGACGCCGTCCAGCGCCCCGTCGATCCCCTCGTCCTTGAGCAGGTCGCCGGTCACGTACGCGACGCCGTCCCCGGCCGGGCGCGCGGTGCGGGTGAGCACCCGCACGTCCCGGCCGGCGGCGCGCAGCAGCGGGAGGACGTGGCCGCCGAGGGTTCCGGTCCCGCCGGTCACCAGGATGGGAGCGTTCGTCATGATCGTCTCCGGTTCGTCCCGGCCGGGAGTTGATCTCCCGGCCACAGCCGTTAGGTTTCGTGGTTCTGCAACTCGGTGGTTCTGCAACTCGGTGGTTCTGCAGCCATGACCCGCGGCGACGAAGGAATGTGACACGGTGGACGAGAAAGTCTTGCCGCCCGATCTCTCGGGCGGTCCCCGGGCCGATGACCGGACCGGGCGGTTCGAGGAGCACCGGCCGCATCTGCGCGCGGTGGCGTACCGGATGCTCGGCTCGATCAGCGAGGCCGAGGACGCCGTCCAGGAGGCCTGGCTGCGGTACGACCGCACCGACACGGGCGACGTGGAGAACCTCGGCGGCTGGCTGACCACCGTGGTCAGCCGGGTCTGCCTGAACCTGCTGCGCTCACGCGCGCAGCGGCGCGAGGACTCGCTGGAGTCCCGCATCCCGGACCCGCTGCTCGCCCGCGAGGGCGTGGTCGACCCGGAGCAGGAGGTGCTGCTGGCCGACTCGGTCGGGCTGGCGCTGATGGTGGTGATGGAGTCGCTGTCGCCGGCCGAGCGGGTGGCGTTCGTCCTGCACGATCTGTTCGCGGTGCCGTTCGAGGAGATCGCGCCGCTGATCGAGAAGACCGCGGCCGCCACCCGCCAGTTGGCCAGCCGGGCCCGCCGCAAGGTGCAGGGCCAGGCGCCGGCCCCCGACCGGGACCTCGCCCGGCAGCGGGTGGCCGTCGACGCGTTCTTCGCCGCGACCCGCACCGGCGACCTGGAGGCGCTGCTCGCCGTGCTCGACCCCGAGGTGGTGCTCCGTGCGGACGGCTACGCCGGCGGGACCACCCGGGGCGTCGTGCTCACCGGCGCCGCGACGGTGGCGGGCCAGGCGGTCATGTTCAGCTCGCTCGCGCCGTACGCCCGCCCCGCGCTCATCAACGGCGCCGCCGGCGTCGTGGTGATCGGTGCCGACGGCAGGCCGGTCTCGATCATGGCGTTCACCGTGGTGGACGGCACCATCGCGGCGATCGACGTGCTGACCGACCAGGAGCGGCTGGACGCGCTCGACCTGTCGGCGTTCCGGGAGTAGCGGAGCGACCGACGCCGACTGTGTACCGCCCCCGCACGACGCCCGTGCGGGGGCGGAACGACGTGTACGTCATGTGCAAGGCCCGGACCCGGCTGCTCCCGTTGTTGACGGCTAGTGGGATGATCCCACCCGCAACATCGGTGTCACTGAGACGACGCCATGCATTTTTGTTCACAGGGGGATTGAGAACACATGTCATCGATAGACCGTTCCCGCCGGAGCAACCGCGGGACGGGCCGCACCGCCGGGACCGTCCTGGCCTCCGCCACCGCCGTCCTCGCGCTGCTCGCCACCTCGGCCTGCGGCCCGGACAACAGCCCCGAAGCCGGGGACGCCGCTGCCGCCGCCTCGGCCGGGGCGTCCCTCCTGGGGCTGCCGGCCAACCTGGACGACCTGAAGAAGTGGAAGTCCGAGGACTGGGAGAAGTGGGCGAAGCAGGACGCCATCCCTGCCGCCGCCAAGGGCTTCTGGACGATCGAGAAGCTCCTGGCCGCCAAGCCGGCGACCCCGGGCAAGGCGAACCTCCCCGACCCGGGCCCGGCCTCGCAGGCCCCGGCGACCCAGGCCCCGGCCTCGCAGGCCCCCACCGCCAGCAAGGCCCCGGCCTCCCAGGCGCCGACCCAGGCCCCCACCACCAAGGCCCCGGCGACCCAGGCACCGGCCTCGCAGGCCCCGGCTTCGCAGGCGCCGACCCAGGCCCCCGCGACCAAGGCCCCCGCGAGCCAGGCCCCCGCCACCCAGGCACCGGCGACGAAGGCCCCCGCCACCAAGGCCGCGAACGACAACGGCAACGACCCCGTGCCCCAGGTGATCAAGGCCGAGGCCCTCCCGCACCCGTACAGCAAGTACGTGTTCGAAGGGCGGCTGTTCTCCGTCAACCCCGACGGCACGGGGGGCTCGTGCTCGGCCACCGTGGTCTCCGACCCGGCGCACCCGGGCAAGAGCAACCTGGTGTGGACCGCGGGCCACTGCGTGACCAGCGACGGCGCCTACGCCAAGGAGATCACGTTCATCCCGGGCTACAACAGCACGGGTGCGGCGAGCGGGAAGAAGACGCCCACCAAGGAGCAGTACGAGCCGCTCGGCGAGTTCCCGATGACCGAGGTCCTCACCACCCCGCAGTGGAAGTCCTTCAAGTCGCACCTCAGCGGCGTGGGAAGCCACTACGACTACGCCATCGTGAAGGTGGCACCCGCCGACAACGGCAAGTCCCTCGAGGAGACCGTCGGCGGTTCCGTGCCCGTCTGGTTCAACGCGCCCCGCGACCAGCTGGTCCCCACCAGCTACGGCTACCCCGCCGCGCCGCCGTTCGACGGCCAGGAGCTGAACCGCTGCGTCGGATCCACGGCCACCCGGGTCTCCTGGGACCCGGCCCGCCCGCCGCTGATCGCCATCGGCTGCACCATGACCCCGGGTTCGAGCGGCGGCGGCTGGCTCGCCCTGCGCGACGGCAAGCCCGCCCTGGTCAGTGACAACGCCGCCTGCGACTGCGAGGAGAACAACGGCGTCTGGAAGACCACCTGGATGGCCGGGCCGTACCTGGACGACCAGGCCGCGGGCATGCTGGACTTCATGTCCAAGCGGAGCTGACCCCGCACCACCGGCAACGGCCTCGCCCCCGCGGGACCGACCGACCACCGTGCCGCACGGCCGGGGTCCGGTCGGGCCGGGGGCGGGGCCGGCCGGGCCCCGCCCGGGGCCTCCCGACCGGGCGTCCTCGGGCGGGCGTCGGGCCCGCCCGGGGACGCCCCTCTCCTTCGCCGGCCGGCCGGCTACCGCCCGACCGCGCCGTCCAGCTGCTCGCGGATGATGTCGGCATGGCCGGCGTGCCGGCCGGTCTCCTCGATCATGTGGACCAGCAGCCAGCGCATCGACGGCGCCTCGGCACCGGGCCGCAGCGAGCGCACGCCCGGGCGGTCCAGGTCGCCCGCGGCGGCCGTGATCACCTCGTTGGCCCGGGCGACCGCCTCTCGGTAGGCGGCGACCGACCCGGCCACCGTCTCGTCGCCGGGCGAGGGCGCGTCGTCGTCCCAGGGCTCGACGTCCTCGCCGCGGTAGGCCCAGAGGAACCAGTTGAGTTCGACCGCGGTGAGGTGCCGGACCAGCCAGAGCAGGCTGGTGCCGGAGGCGACGCCCGGGCGGCGGGCGTCCTCGTCGCGGAGGCCGTCGGTCTTGCCGATGACGGCCTCGCGCAGGTAGTCGAGGAAGGTCAGCAGGGTGGTCGGCTCGTCGGCGTTGAGGCCGGGCGGGCGGACGTCGGAGCGCTTGCGCGCGGCGTTCTCGGTCACGCCCGCCACCCTAGTCACGCACCGCTACTGATCGACCGTCACCAGCCCTGGCCGTGCAGCCACTCGGCGAGGTGGCGGGCGCAGTCGTCGACCGACTCGCGCCAGGTGTGCGAGGCGCCGTCTCCGGCCTCGTCGCTGACGTGCTTGACCAGCCGGACGGGCAGCCCGGCCCGGTGGGCGACGGAGGCGAGCGCGTAGCCCTCCATGTCGACCAGGTCGGCGTGCTCGGCCAGCCGCTCGCGGGCCTCGGTGGAGGAGACGAAGAGGTCACCGGTGGCCAGGATCGGCCCCTCGCCCTTGCCGACCACCAGCGGGGCGCCGTAGGTGCGGCCGGTCAGCTCGAACAGGGCGGGGCTGTCCATGTCGTGCTGGATCACCTGGGTCACGGTGTGGGTGCCCTCCCAGCCGGGCCGCAGGGCGCCCGCCGTGCCGAGGTTGAGCACCTCGGAGGGGTGCTCGCCCCGGGCCAGGACGGTCGCCAGCGCGGCGGCGGCGTTGACCTTCCCTATTCCGGTGAGCAGCACCGGCAGCCGGTCGCCGAGGTGGGCGGCCTCCTCCCGGACGGCGACGACGACGAGCGGGCGGTCGGCGGAGATCGTTCCCATCAGGCGCATACCGCCATGGTACGGACGGGCGCCCGTCCGGCCGCCGAGCACACACAGAACCGGACCCCTGCCCTCCGGGTGTCCGGGGAACCGCATAGGGTGCATCCCGCGTCGACCCGATCGCCACCTGCCCCGCGCCCGGGGCGACTGGCCCCAACCGTGATCGATGACGGTGCTCGGAACCGGTGCCCGGGGGCGGTGCCCGCGGACGGCACCCGGAGATGCTCAAGATCGGCGCAAGTCGGGTGTGGCCGCGGGGAGCGACGGCCATACTGCTGGCAACGGCCGGGCCCGGACGACGGGCCGGGCCACAGGGGAGGGTGAGGCGGGTGGCGACACCAGTAGGTACGGAGGGACCGGGCGCAGTGGTGCCGGTGCGGCCGGGGGGAACCGCCGCAACCGGGGGCCGCGGCCCGGTGGCCAGGATCGGACGGGCCACCCGGACGGCACCGGGCCGGCTGCGGCTGGCCGGGGCGCTGCTGGCGGTGGTCACGCTCGCCTTCGGCACGCTCACCGCGTGGCAGGTCAACTCCCGGGCGCAGGCCGCGGAGCGGGTCGTCTCGTACAGCCAGCCGCTGAGCCAGGCCGCCGCCGACATCCACCGTTCGCTGGCCGACGCGGACACCACCGCGGCCACCGGCTTCCTGCTGGCGGGCGCCGAGCCGAAGGCCGTCCGGGAGCGCTACGAGCAGGACCTCGCCACGGCCTCCCGGCTGATCGCCGAGGCGGCGGCGCGGACCACCGCCTCCTCCCCCGCCCAGGGTTGGCTCGCCACCCTCAACCAGCAGGTGCCGGTCTACGCCGGCCTGGTGGAGAGCGCCCGGGCCGACAACCGGCAGGGCTTCCCGCTCGGCGGCGCCTACCTGCGGTACGCCTCCGACCAGATGCGCACCGTGCTGCTGCCGGCCGCCGCACAGTTGAGCGCGGCCGAGAACCAGGAGCTGGCGGACGACTACGCCGCGGCCCGGTCGGTGCCGTGGGCCGCGTACGGGCTGGGCCTGCTGGCGCTGGCGACGCTGGTCTGGGTGCAGGCGGTGCTGTTCCGGCGGACCAACCGGGTGTTCAACCTCGGCCTGCTCGGCGCCACCGCGGCCGTGCTGTCCGCGGTGCTCTGGCTGACGGTCGCCGGGACGGGCGCGAACTCCGCCCTGCGCGACAGCGAGCGCCAGGGCGCCGCCCCGCTGCGGGCGCTGAACGCCGCCCGGGTCGACGTGCTGACCGCCCGACTGGCGGAGAACCTGCACTTCGTCGCCCGCGGCTCCTCCACCAAGTACGCGGAGCTCTGGACGAAGACCACCGAGCACCTGGCCGCCACGGACGTCAGGGGCGGGCCTGCCGGCACCCTGCCGGACGCCCTGCAGCTGGCCCCGGCGGACGCCCGGGCCGCCATCACCGACGCGCAGCAGCAGTACCAGCAGTGGCGCGACCGGCACCTCGCCGCGAGCAGGCTGGAGAACGTCGAGGCCGACTACCAGGGCGCGCTGGACGCCACGGTGACGGTCAAGGAGGCGGACGTGCCAGGGACGGCCGACGCCTCGTTCAACGCCGCCGACCAGCGGCTGGCGCAGGCCGCCGCCGCCGAGCTGAGGCAGTTCGAGCAGGCGGCCGAAGGCACCGACGGGGACCTGCGCACCGCCGCCGTGGCGGTCGCGGTCCTGGCCCTGGTCGCAGCCGCCTCGGCGGTCCGCGGCCTCGGCCGGCGACTGGCCGAGTACCGGTAGAGGGGGGACGGACACGATGGGCAGGGGAACGGTACGGGCCCGGGCGGCGACGGCGGTGGCGCTGCTGGCGTCCTGCGCGGTGGTGCTCGGCGCGGGCGGACCGCAGGGCGCGGTGCTGCCGGCCGCCGCGGCGCTCCCGCCGGCGCAGGCGCCGCTGCAGGAGCAGGCCGGCAACGACTGCGACGTCTACCAGAGCGTGCCGCCGAGCAGTGAGGACGGCCCGGCGGTGAAGGCCATCAAGGCCAAGCGGAGCCTGGTGATCGGCATCGACCAGAACAGCTTCCGCTGGGGCTCCCGCAACCCCAACACCGGCCAGATCGAGGGCTTCGACATCGACCTCGCCAAGGCCGTCGGCACCGCGATCATGGGCGACCCGGACAAGGTGGTGCTCAAGGCGGTGCCCACCTCGGGCCGGATCGAGTTCATCCAGCAGGGCCGGGTCGACCTGATCGTCCGGACCATGACGATCACCTGCGACCGGCTCCAGCAGGTCGCCTTCTCCAAGCCGTACTTCAGCACCAGCCAGCGCGTCGTGGTGCCCAAGGCGTCCCCGGCGAAGACCATCGACGAGGCGGTGGACGGCAAGACCGTCTGCGCGGCGTCGAGCTCCTCGGCCGAGGACGAGCTGAAGGCCCGCCCCAAGGTCGGGAAGATCGTCTCGGTGGAGAACCACCTCGACTGCCTGGTGCTGATGCAGCTCGGCAAGGTCGACGCGACGATGACCGACGACGGCCTCGCGGCCAGCCAGGCCGCCCAGGACCAGACCGTCCGGGTGGTGGACGGCGAGGTCCGGCCCGCCGTGATGGGCATCGCGATGCTCAAGAACAGCACCGACCTGACGGCCCGGGTGAACCAGGTGCTCGCCGACTACCACGCCAACGGCGCCTGGCGGGCGGGCTACGACCGCTGGCTCAAGCCGTACATGCTCAACGACGCCGACCACTACTGGCCGGACCGGCGTTGAGCCGCGTGAAACGCCCCGTCCCGGCCTTGACGGTCCTTTGACGACCGGACCCCGTCCGGGCACGGGACCTCAGGCTAGGGTCGGGGCGGGCCGGGAGAGGGCGAAGGCCGCAGCGGCCGGGGCCGGACCGGCGCGGGCCGCAGCAGCGCGGACGTGGCCGGGGAGGACCGGGCCGGGGAAGACCAGGACAGCGAAGGAGAAACGGCGTTGGCAGCTTCGGCCGGCCCGGCACTGAGCCGGGAGGAGGTGGACCGCGCGCTGGCGCGCCTCGGCGCCGAACGCGACGCGGTCGAGTCGGCACTGCTCTCGCTCCAGGACCACGCGGGCCTGCGGCTGCTCGACGGCGCCGAGCTGGCCGGCCGCACCCGGGAGCGCTGGTCCGTCGCCGGACAGGGCCTGCCCCTGCTCTGGGCGTTGTTCGACCGCTACTCGGAGGCGCTGGCCTCGGCCCGCGCGGTCCGCGCCCGCAAGGCCAAGCCCGGCTCGGCCGAACTCGCCGAGCTGAACGAGCTGCTGACCGGCGACGCGGTCACCGTGCCCGGCGGCGCCGTCCCGGACGGACCGCAACTCCTCGGTGCGCCCGCCAAGCTGGTCGAGCGGGTCAGCCTGGACGAGCTGATGACCCGGATGAACTCCTGGTACGCCACGGTGCTGGAGGTGGTCAGCGCCGCGGACGCCGTCTGGTCCGCGCTGCCGGCCCGGATCGACCTGCTGCTGGCCGAGCTGAGCCGGGTGCGGACACTGGCCGGCTCGCTCGGCGTGCACGCCGGCGGCCACCCGCTCGGGGACGACCTGGCCGGGCTGGAGGCCGACCTGACGGAGCTGCGGAGCGAGGTGCGCAACGACCCGCTGGCCCTCTGGCGGCCGGCCCGGGTACCCGCCCAGCGCGGCACCCGCCCGGACGGCACCGCGCTGGCCACGCCGTCCGGGGTGGTCGACACCGAGCGGTTCGACCGGGCCGGGCGGGCGCTGGACGGCGTCCGGGTGGAGCTGGAGGACCTGCTGCGGCTGCGCGACGACGCCGAGGAACGGCTCCAGGGCGTCGGCGACCTGCTGCAACGGGCGGACGCCACCCTGGCCGAGGCCCGCCGGGCGCGCGGCGAGGTGCTGGCGAAGATAGCCGCCACCGAGGTGCCCGCGGTGCCCGGGCCCGCCTCGGCGCTGCGCGAACGGATCGTGCTGGCGCTGGAGTTGCGCCAGGGCGGGCAGTGGCACCGACTGGCGCCGCTGCTGGACGCGCTGGAGGACGCGGCCGCCAAGGAGCTGGCCCGGGCCCGGCAGGCACTGACCGAGGTGACCCAGCCGCTGGCCGTCCGGGCCGAGCTGCGCGGGCGGCTCGACGCGTACAAGGCGATGGCGGCCCGGCTGCGCGTCGCCGAGGACCCGGAAGTGATCGAGCGGTACGAGAAGGCGCGCTGGCTGCTCTGGAGCGCGCCGTGCGACCTGCGGGCGGCGGCCGCGGCCGTGGGCCGCTTCCAGCAGTCGCTGCGGCCGGCGGCCGAACCGCCCGGCGGGCGGCCCGGCGGCGAGCCGGTCGACGGACAGGCACGGGAACAGGGACTGGGGGGCTGAGGACGATGGGCGAGGCGTGCGTACGGCCGGACTGCACCGGCGAGGGGACGATCGACGCGGACGGCTACTGCACCGAGTGCGGGCTCGCACCGGCGGGCACGGTGTCCGTCGCGACGGGGCCGGTGACCGGGACGGCGACGGGTCCGGCGACCGGGACGGCCGCCCCCGCGGGCGCCGCGGGCCCCGGCTCGCCCTGCCCGCGCGACTGCGCCGGCACGATCGACGACGACGGCTACTGCGACGAGTGCGGCCTCGCCGCCCCCGGCGGCGACACCGGGCTCACCCAGCCGTACGTCCCCTCCGCCCGGGTCTCCCCGGACTCGGCGCGCTCCACCCGGACCGGCTCGTCCCGCACGATGTCCGGCCGCTCCCGCTCGCACCGCTCCACCCGGACCGGCAGCGGCCGTTCGGTGTCGGTGCGCAGCAGCCGCGGCAGCGTCAGCGCGGGCACCCGCCACCGGCTCGGCGCCGGCCTGGTGACGGTGCCGACCGTCCCGTCGGCCGACCCCGCGCAGGCGGTGCTGGTCAACCCGGAGGTGCCGGAGCGCAAGCGGTTCTGCTCCAAGTGCGACGCCCCGGTGGGCCGGGAGAAGAACGGCCAGCCGGGCCGTCCGGACGGCTTCTGCACCAAGTGCGGCACGCCGTACTCGTTCACGCCCAAGCTGCGCCGCGGGGATCTCGTCGGCGGCCAGTACGAGGTGGTGGGCTGCCTGGCGCACGGCGGGCTCGGCTGGATCTACCTGGCGGTGGACCGGCGGGTCAACGACAAGTGGGTGGTCCTGAAGGGCCTGCTGGACACCGGCGACGAGGACGCGCTGGCGGTGGCCGTCGCCGAGCGGCGGTTCCTCGCCGAGGTGGACCACCCCAGCATCGTCCGCATCATCAACTTCGCCGAGCACCCGGACCTGCGCACCGGCGCCACCGACGGCTACATCGTGATGGAGTACGTCGGCGGCAAGTCGCTCAAGGACATCGCCAACGAGCGCCGCACACCGGACGGCCGGCGCGAGCCGCTGCCGGTGGAGCAGGCGATCGCGTACGCGCTGGAGGCGCTGCCCGCGCTCGGGTACCTGCACGGCCGGGGCCTGGTCTACTGCGACTTCAAGATCGACAACGTGATCCAGAGCGGCGACGCGCTCAAGATCATCGACATGGGTGCCGTCCGCCGCCTCGACGACGACGGCCCGATCTACGGCACCATCGGCTACCAGGCGCCCGAGATCGCCACCGACGGCCCCTCCCCCGCCTCCGACCTCTACACCGTCGCCCGCACCCTGGCCGTCCTCACCTTCGACTTCCAGGGCTACAGCACCACCTACCGCGACTCCCTGCCCGGCCCCGAGTCCGTCCCGGTCCTCGCCGCCTACGAGTCGTACTACCGCTTCCTGGTCCGCGCCACCGACCCGGACCCGGCCCGCCGGTTCGCCTCCGCCGAGGAGATGGCCGACCAGCTCACCGGCGTGCTGCGGGAGATCCTCGCGCTCCAGGACGGCCGGCCGCGGCCCTCGCTCTCCACCCTGTTCGGCCCGGAGCTGCGGGTGGTCGACACCGAGGTGGTGCAGCCGCCCGTACGGCCCGGGGAGCTGCGGGTCACCGCGCTGGACCCGGCCGCCGCCGCGCTCGCGCTGCCCGTCCCCCGGGTCGACCCGGCCGACCCGAACGCCGGCTTCCTCGCCACCCTGCTCGCCGCCGACCCGGAGGAGGCCCTCACCGCGCTGGCCGGGGCGCCCGCCGACTCCGTCGAGCGCCGGCTGCGCGAGCTGCGCGCCCACCTCGAACTCGGCCGCCACGCCACGGCCGGGGAGGCGCTGGCCTCGCTGGAGAAGAACCACCCCGACGACTGGCGGGTCGTCTGGTACCGCGGCCTGACCGCCCTGGTCGGCGCCGCGGCCGCGGCCGCTGACGAGGCGGACGCCGACGGGTCCACGGGTGACGGAACGACCGGTGACGGAACGGCCGGCGAGGGGACGACGGGTGCCGAGCGGCCCCGCGAGGCCGGGCTGCGCGCCGCCGCCGAGGCCTTCGACGCCGTCTACGACGCGTTCCCCGGCGAGAGCGCCCCGAAGCTGGCCCTGGCCATCTGCGCCGAGCTCCTCGGCGACGGCGGCGACGCGGCCGAGTTCTACCGCCTGGTGTGGAGCACCGACCACGCCTACCTGAGCGCCGCCTTCGGGCTGGCCCGGGTCCGCCTCGCCGACGGCGACCGGGCCGGCGCGGTCGCCTCGCTGGAGTCCGTCCCGGCCACCTCCAGCCAGTTCACCGCCGCCCGGATCGCCGCCGTCCGGGCCCGGCTGCGCGAACGGCCCGCCACGGACCCGCTCGGCGCCGACCTCGGCGCCGGCTCCGAGCAGCTGACCGCGCTGCGCCTGGACGACCGCCGCCGCGAGGAGCTCTCCGTCGAGGTGCTCAGCGCCGCCCTCGGCTGGGTCACGGCGGGCTCGGCGGGCGCCGAGGACCCCGGCCGGACCACCGTGCTGGGACGACCGGCGGCCGAACGGGAACTGCGGTTCGCACTGGAGCAGTCCTACCGGGTACTCGCCCGGTTGGCCGACCGGGCCGAGACCAGGATCGAGATGGTGGAGCGGGCCAACCGTGCCCGCCCCAGAACGTGGGTGTGACCAATGCCGCAGCAGACCGTGTGCCAGAGCTGTTCCGAGCCGCTGGACCCGGAGGACGTCTATTGCGGCTCCTGCGGGGCCGGCCGGGACGGCAGGCCGGCCCCGGGCGCGATGCCCGCCAGCTGGTCCGCCGACCGCCCGCCGAGCGCGCCCGACACGCCCGTCGTCCCCGCCCAGGCCGGGCCCGGCTGCGTCCACTGCGGCCTGCCCCAGGTCTCCGCCGACGGCTACTGCGAGGCCTGCGGCGGCGCCCAGCCGCGCCCGCGCGACCACATGGAGAAGTCGCTGGCCGGTGTCGCCGGCGTCAGCGACCGCGGCGTGCGCCACCACCGCAACGAGGACTCGTTCACCGTCGCCGCCTCCTCGCTGCCCGGCGGCGAGCCGGTCGTGGTCGCCGTGGTCTGCGACGGGGTCTCCTCCTCCGACCGGCCCGACCAGGCCTCCGAGACCGCCGTCGACGCCGCCTCCGAGTCGCTGCTGACCGCGCTGGAGGCCGGCCAGGAGCCCAACGCGGCGATGCGCCGGGCGGTCGCGGACGCGGCCGCCGCCGTCGCCGCCCTCGCCGGGGACGGCACCTCGCCGCACCGGCCCGACGTCAACGCGCCCGCCTGCACCTTCGTCAGCGCGATCGCCGCCGCCGGCCGGGTCACCATCGGCTGGGTCGGCGACACCCGGGCGTACTGGATCCCGGACGACCGGGTCGCCGCCGAGCCCTTCCGGCTCACCCAGGACGACTCCTGGGCCGCCCGGATGGTCGAGGCCGGACTGATGGGCGAGGCCGAGGCCTACGCCGACCCGCGCGCCCACGCCATCACCGGCTGGCTCGGCGCGGACGCCGAGGAGGTCGTCCCGCACACCCTGGACTTCACCCCGCACGTCCCCGGCGTCCTACTGGTCTGCACCGACGGCCTGTGGAACTACGCCGAGGCCGCCACCGACCTCGCCCACTACGTCCGCCAGGACGCCCGGGCCGAGCCGCTCGCGGCCGCCCAGACCCTGGTGCGGTTCGCGGTCGCGGCCGGCGGACACGACAACATCACCGTCGCCGTGCTGCCGATCGACCCGCCCACCGGGCTGGCCGGCGCCGCACGCGCGGACGCCTCGGCGGACGAGGACGCCCGCACCGCCACCGCGCTCGACCTGCCGGTGATCCGGCCGGCCGGGGGCACGCCGGGCGGGGCCGACGACGCCGACGACGAGGACCACGACCCGACGCTGCCGGACCTGCCGGTGATCGGCTCGCCCGCCGCACCGCTGCCGCCCGCGCCCCCGGCCCCGCCCGCGCCGCCGACCGTGCCGCCGCAGCCGCCGCACCCGCCGGTGGGCTGACGCCCGCCCGCACCCCACCGACCGTACGCACCAACCGACCACCCGACGGGAGCCACCGGCCCATGGCAACACTGGCTAAGCCGAACCTGCCCAGGTTCGACGTGGAGATCTTCCAGAACGAGTTCCTCGCCGACGGCGCCCGCGAGGTGAACGCCATCGTCACCGTCACCGCGACCGGCGGCGGCACCTCCGGCGGCCGTCCGCTCGGGGTGTCCGACGCGGGCCCGCTGGGCGCGGACGCGCAGTCCGCCGCCGTGGTGATCATGGTGGACTGCTCCGGCTCGATGGACTACCCGTCCAGCAAGATGCGCGGCGCCCGCGAGGCGACCGCCGCCGCCATCGACACCGTCCGCGACGGCGTCGCCTTCGCGGTCGTCGCCGGCACCCACGAGGCCAAGGACGTCTACCCCGGCGACGGCACCCTCGCCGTCGCCTCGGACGCCACCCGTGCCCAGGCCAAGGAGTCGCTGCGCCGCCTCACCGCGGCCGGCGGCACCGCCATGGGCACCTGGCTGGCCAAGGCGGACAAGCTCTTCCTGACCCGCCGCGACATCGCCATCCGGCACGCGATCCTGCTCACCGACGGCAACAACGAGCACGAGAACGCGGCCGACCTCGACCGCGCCATCGAGCGGGCGTCCGGCCACTTCACCGCCGACTGCCGCGGCGTCGGCACCGACTGGCGGGTCGACGAGCTGCGGAAGATCTCCTCCGCGCTGCTCGGCACCGTCGACATCGTCGCGGAACCGTCCGGCCTCGCCGACGACTTCCGCGCCATGATGGAGGGCGCGATGGGCAAGCAGGTCGCCGACGTCGCGCTGCGGATCTGGACGCCCGCCAACGCGGTGGTGAAGTTCGTCAAGCAGGTCGCCCCCGCGGTCGAGGACCTCACCGGCCGCCGCACCGAGGCCGGCCCGCGGGCCGGCGACTACCCCACCGGCTCCTGGGGCGACGAGAGCCGCGACTACCACGTCTGCGTGGAGGTCCCCGCCGCCGCCGTCGGCAACGAGATGCTGGCCGCCCGGGTCAGCCTCGTCCTGCCGCCGCAGACCGGCAGCACCCCCGAGGTGCTCTCCCAGGGCCTGGTCAAGGCGGTCTGGACCGACGACCTGGCCTCCTCCACCCGGATCAGCCCGCAGGTCGCCCACTACACCGGGCAGGCCGAGCTGGCCTCGTCCATCCAGGAGGGTCTGGAGGCGCACCGGGCCGGGGACGTCGACCGCGCGACCGCCAAGCTCGGCGCCGCCGTCCGGATCGCACACGCGACCGGCAACGACGGCACGTTCAAGCTGCTGCAGAAGGTGGTGGACGTGGTCGACCCGAAGGAGGGTACGGTTCGGTTCCGTAAGAACGTGAGCGAGGCCGACTCGATGACCCTCGAGACCCGGTCGACCAAGACCGTCCGTGTGAAGAAGTGACCGCTGAAGAACTCCGACCGGGCCGGGGCCCGGCCGGACGCTGCCCCAGCTGGCTGGAATTGAGGGGGACCTGATGCCGATCTGCCCGAGGGGGCATGAGTCGCAGGCCGAGGACTGGTGCGACTTCTGCGGCTTCCCGATGACACCGCCACCGCCGCTCCCGCCGCCACCGGGCGCGCTCCCGGGCACGCCGGGCGCGCCGGGCGCACCGGGCCACGGCCCGCACGGCGGCCACCCGGGCCACCCCGGCCAGCCCGTGCACGGCGGGGCGCCGTTCGGCGGGCCGGTTCCCGGTGCGGTCCCGCCGGGCGCCGTGCCGCCGCCGGGTGCACCGCCGGCCGGCCAGGGCTTCCCGGACCTCACCGAGGGCCTGGTGCTCTGCCCGATCTGCCGCAGCCCGCAGACCGGGCGGTTCTGCGAGGAGTGCGGGTACGACTACGACCTCTCCACTCCCTCGCGCCGGCAGCCCCCGGCCGCCGGTGCCCCGGTGCCCGGACCCGCCCCCGCGCCCGCCCCGCTCAACATCCCGGCGGCGTACGGCGGCCCGCAGCCGGCCGAGCAGCCGTTCCCGCAGCCGCCGCAGCACGCCCAGCCGCACGCCCAGCAGGTGCAGCCGGCCCAGGCGGGCGGCGCGCCGTCCGGCTACGGCTACCCGCCCGCTGCGCCCGCCAACGGGCAGGCCCCCCACCAGGAGGCCGGGTACCCCGCCGGCCCCGCATACCCGGAGCCGGCGTACCCGGAGCCCGGCTACCCGGAGCCCGCGTACCCGGAGCCCGCGCCGCGCGAGGACTCCGGCCCGGTCTACGCCCAGCCCGGTCCGACCGGCCGCGGTGGGGAGTTCGGCACCTCGTTCAACCTGGCCCCGCCGGTTCCCCCGCAGGCCCAGCAGCACCAGCAGCAGCCGCAGGCCCAGCCCCAGCCCGGCCCGCCCGGCCAGCCGGCCCAGCAGCCGGAGCCGGTCCGCACCAACTGGATCGCCGTGGTCTCCGCCGACCGCGACTACTTCACCGACATGATGGCCCGCAGCGGCCCGGAGGCGGCGGGCCTGTTCTTCCCGCCGTACTGCCCCGAGCGGCGCATCCCGCTGACCGGCCGCGGGCAGCTGCGGATCGGCCGGCGCAGCCAGCACCGCGGCACCGTGCCGGAGATCGACCTCTCCGTCCCGCCGGAGGACCCGGGCGCCTCGCACCAGCACGCGCTGCTGGCCGAACAGGCCGACGGCAGCTGGGTGCTGGTCGACCAGGACTCCACCAACGGCACCACGGTGAACGGCGGCGGCGAACCGATCACCCCGCACACCGCGATCCCGCTGAACGACGGCGACCGGATCCACGTCGGGGCGTGGACCACCATCACCCTGCACCGAGCCTGAGGGCGGCCGCAGCGACGGGCCGGGGGGGGGGGGGGGGGCCCCCCCCCGCCCCCCCCCCCCGCCCGCCGCCCCGAGGGCCCGCCAAAAAAAGGCAGGGTAAAACCCCCCACCCCCCCCGCCCGCCAAGGGAAA